>NZ_SPHM01000053.1:0-20315 GCF_005844125.1 Pseudoflavonifractor sp. BSD2780061688st1 E11 | reverse complement strand
ATTTTCAAAACTTTTTCTTAAATTTTTATCAGCGAATACTGAAGATTGCATTTTTTTCTTTATTTCAATATTGAAATTTGCTATAATGGTTTGGTATAAAAGGAGGCATATGCTCATGAACTATGGTAGAAAAAAGGCTGCTAAGAAACGAAAAGACATTACCTCAAAATCAAAACTGAAAAAGAAACGTCTCGGCGTACGGATCTTCAAAGGAGTTCTTCTGACGCTCCTGCTTCTTGTCGTAGCCGGATGTGTGGGCGGCGGAATTTTTATCAAAAAAGTCATCAATGATGCCCCGGATGTCACCCCGGAAGACGTAAAGCCAACAGGATATACTTCCGTTATTTACGCGTCGGATAATAAGACCGAAACCGAGCGGCTGACCTCAGCCGGTTCCAACCGTGTTTATAAGACAATCGACGAGATTCCAAAGGATCTTCAGCATGCTTTTGTTGCAATCGAGGACGAGCGTTTTTATGAGCATAACGGTATCGATCCAAAAGGTATCATCCGTGCAGGAATCATCGGTATCACCACCGGAGATTTTTCTCAAGGCGCATCGACCCTGACACAGCAGCTGATCAAAAATAATATTTTTGACTTCATGTCGGAAGATACGTTCTTTGACAGACTGGAACGTAAAATTCAGGAACAGTATCTTGCACTCAAGCTTGAAAAGCAGATGTCAAAAAGCGAAATCATGGAAAACTATCTGAATACCATCAACCTTGGCCAGAATACACTCGGGGTACAGGCTGCTTCCCAGCGGTACTTTAACAAGGATGTGTCTCAGCTGACTCTTTCGGAATGCGCGGTCATCGCTGCGATTACCCAGAGTCCAAGTTATTACAATCCTATTACACATCCTGACAACAATGCGAAACGCCGCGAGCAGGTTCTCGACAACATGCTTGATCAGGGATATATTTCCCAGGAGGCGCATGATGAAGCACTGGCGGATGATGTATATTCCCGTATTCAGAATGTCAATACGAACATCACACAGAGCACCACTCCGCAGAGCTATTTTGTGGACGCTTTGACAGAACAGATTCTGAATGATCTGGAAGATCCGGATATCGGACTTGGCTACAGCGAAACTCAGGCCTACAATACATTATATAAAGGCGGATTGAGTATTTATTCCACACAGGATCTGGAAATCCAGGGAATCTGTGACCAGATCGTCAACGATGACAGCAATTATCCTTCCAACATAGAGTATGGACTGTCCTATGCTCTGACTGTTACCCGTGCCGATGGGACACAGGAAAACTACAGTTCCGGACATATCAAGCAGTTCCGGAATATGAAATACGGACTGACTTTTGATTCGGAGGAAGAAGCGTACCAGGTGATCGAAGAATTTAAGGCTTCTATTGCTCAGGAGGGGGACACATATGATGAAGTAATCGATCTGTCACCGCAGCCTCAGGCATCAGTGACCGTCATTGATCAGGCTACCGGACAGATCAAGGCCATGGTCGGCGGCCGTGGAACCAAGTCCTCCAGCATGAGTCTGAACCGTGCATACACCGGATCTACAAGACAGCCTGGTTCCTGCTTTAAGATTCTGTCTACCTACGCTCCTGCCCTTGACAGCGCCGGTGAAACACTGGCAACAATCATCAAGGATGAACCTTATGAATACGCGGATGGTACTCCGGTATCCAACTGGTGGGGCGATTATTACCGCGGTGATATGACCATGCGGGAGGCGATTGAGCAGTCCGCCAATATCTGCGCTGTCAAGACACTGACAGAGATTACGCCGCAGCTTGGCTTTACCTACTGTCAGAACTTTGGACTCTCCACTCTGGTTGAAAGCCGGACTACAGATGAGGGTCAGGTATTTACAGATATTCACCAGTCTCTTGCCCTTGGCGGTATCACAGACGGTGTGTATAACTACGAAATGTGTGCGGCATACGCCGCAATCGCAAACGGCGGTGTTTACCAGGAGCCGATCATGTACACCAAGATTCTGGATCATGACGGCAATGTCCTGCTCGACCGTACTCAGACACAGGAAAAGCGTACTGTCCTGAAAGAATCCACCGCATATCTTCTGACAAGCGCAATGGAAGGCGTTCTGACAGAAGGAACCGGTACTCCGGCCCGTCTTTCCAATATGGCAGCTGCCGGTAAGACCGGTACAACATCCAACAACGTTGATCTCTGGTTTGCAGGTTACACTCCATATTATACCTGTACGATCTGGACCGGTTATGATGACAATACCCCGCTCGCAGATCAGGAGTGGAATTATCATCTAAGAATGTGGAAAAAGATCATGGATCAGATCAATACAACAAAAGGTCTTTCCTACACAGACTTCGAAACACCGGACTCTGTTGTTGAGCGGACTGTCTGCACAAGCACCGGTAAACTTGCTGTATCCGGATGTCCTTCTGTGACAGAATATTTTGACAAAGATACCGCACCTACCGAAAGCTGTTCCGGACACAGAACCACACGGCGTTCTACGAGCAGTAATTCTGAAAGCTCAGACAGTTCTGATCAGTCAGAAGACAGCCAGTCTTCCGAAAGTTCCGACAGCAGTAATTCTTCGGACAGTGAATCCTCTTCCGACAGCGGAAACAGCAGTTCCTCTGACAGCACTCAGGGATCTGACAATACTTCCTCCGATTCAAACAGTGGAGGAGCTCATAGTGATGATTCCGGCGGAGACAGCGCTTCCGAGTAGATAGTTCCGGACAAAAAACGCAGCATTAAGGCCCCTGCAGCAGATATGATCTGCCGCAGAGGCCTTCTTTATGTTCTGTTATTCAGATGATTAATCTAAAACGAGTTTTGCCGCTCCGCAGATCCCCGCATCATTTTCAAGCTCCGCAAGTGTAAATTTCACGTCGCGGTCAGCAAAAAACGCTCTCTCCTGATATGGCTTTTTGATGTACGGGAGAAGCACTTCTCCTGCCTTGGATACCCCGCCTCCGATCACGATGGCAGCCGGATCTACTGCAGCCGCAAGATTTGCGAGCGCATATCCCAGATATGTTCCAAACTCCACAGCAATCTCATCGGCAACTTCATCTCCTGCTTTTACCGCATCAAAGACGGTCTTTGCGTTGACCGGTCCTTTTCTCAACAAAGTCTCCCTGTCAGTGGAATCCAGCTTTTTCTTTGCAAGACGTGTAATTCCTGTCGCAGATGCGTACTGCTCCAGACATCCATGATTTCCGCATCCACAGCTGTCCGTTTCCTCGTAGTTGACACAGAGATGACCGATCTCACCGCCGGCTCCATGTTCCCCTGTCAGGATCTTTCCATTAATCAGGATTCCTCCTCCGACACCGGTTCCCAGCGTGACCATAATCATATTTTTACAGCCTCGTCCGCCGCCGAGCCACATTTCTCCAAGTGCTGCCACATTGGCGTCATTGCCTGTAGCAGTACGGATTCCTGTCAGCTCCTCCATCTCTTCTTTCACATTTTTATATTCCCATCCAAGATTTGCCGTTGCCTTTACAACTCCGTCTTCTGTAATCGGAGCCGGGACCCCGATTCCGATTCCGGCCACATTCTCTTTCGGAATTCCATTCTTTTCCAGACTGTTCAAAAGAGATTTGGCAATATCCGGAAGAATCCTGTAGCCTTTTTCTTCCGTTCTGGTTTTTATCTCCCATTTTTCCCGAACGTTTCCGTCTTCCTGAAATAATCCGATCTTGACGGTGGTACCTCCTATATCAACTCCAAAACAATAATTCATCTCTGTTCTTTCCTTCCTCTTATTTTGCCAGACTTTCCTGTACACGTCTGTATAACTCTTCTGCCGCATTATACCCCATCTGTTTCTGTCTGTGGTTGACAGCCGCTGATTCCACAATGATCGCCAGATTTCTTCCCGGACGGATCGGAATCGAATGGCATACGACTTTATTTCCGAGAAATTCTGTATATTCCTCTTTCAGTCCAAGACGGTCGTACTCCCGGTTCTTGTCCCACTCTTCCATATTGATCACGAGATCGATCGTCTGTGTCTCTCTGACGCTCTGTACACCAAACAGACTCTTGACATCGACAATACCGATTCCGCGAAGCTCGATAAAATGTCTGGTGATATCGGGAGCTTTTCCAACCAGAGTATCATCGCTGACTTTCCGGATTTCAACAACATCGTCTGTCACAAGACGATGGCCGCGGTTAATCAGTTCCAGTGCTGCTTCACTCTTTCCGATACCGCTCTCACCCATCATCAGAACACCAACTCCATATACATCAACCAGTACCCCGTGAATAGAAATGCATGGAGCCAGTTCCACATTCAGCCAACGGATCACTTCCGCAGTAAAGGCAGAGGTCTGTTTACAGGACTGAAAAATCGGCACTTTCATTTCATTGGCCATCTCAAGAAACATCGCATCCGGCTCCATATTCCGGCAGTATACAATACATGGAATTCCATAGGAGAGAAGCTGCGCATACATCTCTTTCTTCTTCTCATCTGACAGTGTTTCCAGATACGTATACTCCACATATCCGATAATCTGGACACGCTCAGAATCAAAATGGTCAAAATATCCCGTCAGCTGCAATGCCGGACGGTTGATATCCGGAACCTGAATTTCCGACTGGGTCAGGTCCAGATCCGGAGTCAGATTCTTCAGGTTCATCTTCTCAATTAGTTTTTCAAGCTTCACACCCATATTTGTTCTCCTTTATTTTCTCAGTTAAAATCATTTTGTGAATAGTATATCATATCAGTGGAAAAAATTGTACACGTCTCTGGCAGATTTTTCATTCATGGTAGGAAGTTTTTTCAGATCTTCGATTTCCGCCTGCCGGATCGCATCCAGACTCTGAAAATGTTTCATCAGATCTTTTCTCCGCTTCGGTCCCACTCCCGGAATATCATCCAGAATCGAGTGAACCTGCCCCTGTCCCCGCAGTTTCCGGTGAAATTCGATGGCAAACCGGTGAGCCTCATCCTGTACACGTGTAATCAGTTTAAACGCCTCTGAATCTGCCCGGATTGGGAGTTCTTCATCGTGGTAATAAAGTCCTCTCGTGCGGTGCCTGTCATCCTTCACCATGCCGCAGACCGGTATGCTGATATGCAGCTTCTCCAGCACTTCCTCCGCGATATGCACCTGTCCCTTGCCGCCGTCCATCAGAATCAGATCAGGAAAGACAGTAAAACTTCCGAACTCTTTTCCTTCTTCTTTTTCCTGCAGTCCATGTGTGAACCGCCTTGTCAGCACTTCCCGCATACTTGCGTAATCGTCCGCTCCCACTACGCCCTTGATACGGAACTTCCGGTAGTCGCTTCTCTTCGGTTTTCCATCCTCGTAGACTACCATGGAACCAACCGATGCAAACCCGTTCGTATTGGAGATGTCAAACGCCTCCATCCTGCGGATTCCGGTAACACCGATAATTCCCTCCAGTTCCCGGACTGCTCCTGTAGTTCTGTTGGCTTCCCGGATCAGGTGTTCTTTATCTTTTGCAAGTACCATCGCCGCATTTTTCTGCGCCAGTTCACAAAGTTTTTCCTTCTCGCCCTTTTTCGGCACTGTAACGGTTACTTTGTGTCCTCTTCTGCGAGTCATCCATTCCATCAGTATATCTGCTTCATCCAGTTCGTACGGAAGCAGCAGTTCTCTTGGAATATACGGTGTCCCGGCATAAAACTGCTTGATAAAGCTCGTCAGGATCTCCGCCTTCGTTTCGTCCGGATCGGTCCGCAGATAAAAATGATCCCGTCCGATCAGGCGGCCTCCACGTATGAAGAAGACCTGTACCACAGCATCCCCCTCTTCCCTTGCAACCGCCAGAACATCCCGGTCTTCTCCCGGTTTTCCCGCATCGGTGATCTTCTGCTTTTCCGAAATCTTCTTGACACTTCCGATCAGCTCCCGGTACTCGATTGCCTTTTCAAACTCCATCTGCCCGGATGCTTCCATCATCTTTTCTTCCAGTTCTTTCAGAATCCCGTCATAATGCCCGGATAAAAATTTCACGACCTCGTCAATGGACTCCCTGTACTGTTCGCTGGAAATATATCCCTGGCACGGAGCATCACACTGTTTGATGTGGTAGTACAGACACGGACGTTCTTTCCCGATATCTCTCGGCAGATTTCTGCTGCAGCTTCTTAAATGATACAGCTTTCTTACCATATCAATGATATCCTTCACCGCCTGAGAACTCGTAAACGGTCCAAAATACTTTGCCTTATCCTTTGCCTGCCTGCGCACCATCATAATCCGCGGGAACGGTTCCTGGACGGTCACCTTGATAAAGGGATATGTCTTATCGTCCATCAGCATGGTATTGTACTTCGGCCTGTGTTCCTTGATCAGATTACATTCCAGTACCAGAGCTTCCAGTTCCGAATCTGTGACAATGTATTCAAACCGCCGGATGTGCGTGACCATCTGCTCGATCTTGACGCCCTTATTTCTGCTGCTCTGAAAATACTGTCTCACCCGGTTTTTCAGGCTGATGGCTTTTCCCACGTAGATGATCTCGTCCTTCTCATCATGCATCAGATAAACTCCAGGCTTTGCCGGCAGTTTTTTCAGTTCTTCTTCAATTACAAACATCGCTTCACCTCTTTAACCCCATCTATTTTAGCAAAAGAACAGCGTATGGACAATCCCCATACGCTGAATTCCTGTCTTTATTCTTCTGTCGGTCCAAAGCCTGTGCTTTCTTCCTCGTTTGCAGTCTCCTCCGGTGCCTGAACAGTTTCTTCGATCTCCGGATGATCCGGAAATTCTACCGGCTTCATTGCGATCCGTTCCTCTTTTTTGACTTCCCCTTCGGACACTCCTTTGACCTCGTGGAAGATCTTCATAAACTCTTTTCCGGTAATCGTCTCTTTCTCGATCAGGAACGCTGCAATCTTGTCAAGTGCTTCCCTGTTCTCCATCAGAAGACGTTTTGCTTCATCGTAGGCAACCTTCAGCATCTGCATGACCTCAGAGTCAATCTCAGCCGCTGTCGCCTCACCGCAGTTCATGACTGCCCTTCCGTCAAGGTACCGGTTCTGGATGGATTCCAGTCCGATCAGGCCGAACTTCTCGGACATACCATACTGGGTAATCATCGCTCTGGCAACCTTGGTCGCCTTCTCGATATCATTGGAAGCTCCTGTCGTAACCGTATCAAATACGATCTCCTCCGCAGCACGTCCGGCAAGAAGCCCTACCAGCATCGCCTCAAGTTCCTTCTTGGTGTTGAGGAATTTCTCTTCCTCCGGTGTCTGCATGACATATCCAAGCGCACCCATCGTACGCGGAACAATCGTGATCTTCTGAACCGGCTCGGAATCCTTCTGAAGCGCACTCACAAGTGCATGTCCCACCTCATGGTAGGAAACAATCCTGCGCTCTTCCTGGCTCATGATCCGGTCTTTCTTTTCCTTTCCTACAAGAACCACTTCCACGGCCTCAAAAAGGTCGGACTGACTCACCGCATGGCGTCCATGCTTTACCGCATTAATCGCCGCTTCATTGATCATATTCGCAAGATCTGATCCTACCGCGCCGCTCGTCGCAAGTGCGATTTCCTCCAGATTAACACTCTCATCCATCCGCACATCCTTTGCATGTACTTTCAGGATATCAACACGGCCTTTCAGATCCGGTCTTTCCACAATAATCCGGCGGTCAAACCGTCCCGGTCTTAACAGAGCCGGGTCCAGAATCTCCGGACGGTTCGTTGCTGCCAGTAGAAGAAGACCTTTGTTTGTATCAAATCCATCCATCTCCGCCAGCAGCTGATTCAGTGTCTGTTCACGCTCATCGTTTCCCCCGAGCTGCGAATCCCTGCTTTTTCCGATGGCATCGATCTCATCGATAAAAATAATACACGGCGCCATCTGCTGTGCCTGTTTAAACAGATCCCTTACACGGGATGCTCCGACTCCGACATACATTTCCACAAACGCAGAACCCGACAGAGAGAAAAACGGCACATTCGCCTCTCCTGCCACTGCCTTTGCAAGCAGCGTCTTACCTGTTCCCGGAGGGCCTACCAGAAGCGCTCCTTTCGGAAGCTTCGCTCCGACTCCCGTGTATTTGCCCGGATTGTGAAGGAAATCTACCACTTCCTGCAGAGACTCTTTCGCCTCATCCTGACCGGCCACATCACGAAATGTTACGCCCGTGGTCTTTTCCACATACATCTTGGCATTGCTCTTTCCAATCCCCATCATGCCCCCGCTGCTTTTGGATACTCGCCGCATCAGGAAACTGAGCAGAATAAATACTAGCGCAAACGGAAGAATGACACTGAATACAAGATTTAAAATCATCATGGATGTCGAATCCGGAATCGTCCTGCTGACCTCAACTCCCGCTTTCTCCAGCTTATTGTACATTTCCGGATCATCTACAATCCCGGTATAATACTCTACCTGAGATCCGGTATTAAACTGTGTAAACCAGTTACTGCCCTGAGTGAGTGTATCCTGTCCGTCACTGCTTCCCGACTGGGAATCCTGCTGCTTTTCCGCTTCCGTTTTCGGTATGATCGTAATCTTTTCCGAGTCAATAGTGACTTCCCTGACTTCGCCCTGTTCCACCATATCCATAAATTTCGTATAGGAAATCTCCTGAGATGGCGTGTCCTGCATGAGCTGATAGAGAAACATGACAAAAACAGCAGCAATTATTGTGGTTATAATAATAATCCCATAATTCTGCCGATTATTGTTATCGTTCTTTTTATTATTCTGATTGTCCATTCTTTTCCTCCTACATGCTATCTATTTTATTATAAGTTTGATCTTCATACAAATCAATAAAAACATTGTGAAATTTTAGTGAGGATCCAGCTTCCTTTTCTACATATTAAATATTGTAAAATTCCCGTAAATTGTAGTATACTATTCAGGTAGTATTTTCAAAATATAGGACAAGAAATAAATTTTGCGAAGGAATGGTTTGTGTATGAAAATAGGATTTGATAATGACAAATATCTCCATATGCAGTCTGAGCATATCCGTGAACGGATCAGTCATTTTGACAACAAGCTGTATCTGGAGTTTGGTGGAAAACTCTTTGATGATTTCCATGCTTCCCGTGTTCTTCCGGGATTTCAGCCGGACAGCAAGTTAAGACTCTTAAAACAGCTTTCCGATACGGCTGAGATCGTCATCGTCATCAGTGCCGGTGACATTGAAAAAAACAAGGTCCGCGGAGATCTTGGTATCACCTACGATGATGATGTACTCCGCCTGAAAAGCGCCTTTGAAGAAAACGGTCTCTATGTCGGCAGCGTTGTCATCACGCAGTACAGCGGCCAGAAGAGCGCGGATCTCTTCCGCCACCGTCTTGAAAACATGGGAATCCGTGTCTACACTCATTATATTATTGAAGGATATCCGTCCAATATTCCTTTGATCGTGAGCGATGAGGGATATGGAAGAAATGATTATATTGAGACATCCAGACCGCTGGTAGTCATCACTGCCCCTGGACCTGGAAGCGGAAAAATGGCGACCTGCCTTTCCCAGCTCTATCACGAGAACAAACGCGGAATCCGGGCCGGCTACGCAAAATTCGAGACATTCCCGATCTGGAACATTCCGCTGAAACATCCGGTGAACCTCGCGTATGAAGCAGCTACAGCTGACTTAAATGATGTCAATATGATTGACCCGTTCCATCTGGAAGCATACGGAAAGACTACTGTCAACTATAACCGTGACGTGGAGATCTTCCCGGTTCTGAATGCCATGTTCGAGCAGATCTTTGGAGAGAGTCCGTACAAGTCACCGACCGATATGGGTGTCAATATGGCTGGAAACTGTATCTGTGATGACGAAGTCTGCCAGGAAGCATCCCGCCAGGAAATCATCCGCCGATACTATCAGGCAAAATGTGATCTTCTGCAGGGAGATATCCCGGACTCCGAGGTCTTCAAACTGGAGCTTCTGATGAAACAGGCACATGTCACCATCCATGATCGCCGTGTTGTTGACGCAGCACTTTCCCGTGCCGAGAGCACCGGAGCTGCCGCTGCTGCTATCGAGCTTCCGGACGGAAAGATCATGACAGGAAAGACTTCCAACCTGCTCGGACCTTCCGCGGCACTGATCCTGAATGCCCTCAAGGAGCTTGCCGGTATTGATCACGACCTCCATGTGATCTCTCCGACTGCCATTGAACCGATTCAGAAAGTGAAAACACAGTATCTTGGAAGCAAGAACCCTCGTCTTCACATTGACGAGATTCTGATCGCCCTTTCCATTTCGTCTGCTGCCAATCCGGCTGCACAGCATGCGATGGAGCAGCTCCCGAAACTGAAAGGATGTCAGGTACACACCTCTGTCATGCTTTCTTCTGTAGATATTAAGCTTTTCAAAAAGCTTGGCATTCAACTGACATGCGAGCCAAAATATGAACACGATCCGATCTATTAGTTTCAGAAATATACAAAACCCGGACATCTGGTCCGGGTTTTTCTGTATCTGCTTTTTACTTTTTCAGGAAGCCATTGCTCCGCTTCCGTCCTCAAACTGAGAATTGTAAAGTTCTGCGTAGAATCCGCCTTTCGCAAGGAGTTCCTCGTGTTTTCCCTGTTCAACAATATCTCCGTCCTTCAGAACGAGAATCCGGTCCGCATCACGGATCGTGGAAAGCCGGTGGGCAATGATAAAACTTGTTCTTCCTTTCATCAGATTATCCATCGCTTTCTGGATCTGAATTTCTGTCCTTGTATCAACAGAACTTGTCGCTTCGTCAAGAATAAGGATCTTCGGATCTGCCAGAATGGCTCTTGCAATCGTCAGGAGCTGCTTCTGACCCTGTGAAACATTGCTTGCCTCCTCATTCAGCTCCATGTCATAGCCGTCTGGAAGAGTCTGGATGAAGTGATGTGCATGTGCCGCCTTTGCAGCTTCCACAATTTCCTCATCAGTCGCATCCAGTTTTCCGTAACGGATATTATCGCGAATAGAACCGTTGAAAAGCCATGTGTCTTGAAGCACCATGCCGAACATCTGCCGCAGTTCTCCACGGTTGAAGTCTTTGACATTGTGCCCGTCAACAAGAATCGCTCCCTCATTAACATCGTAAAAGCGCATCAGAAGTTTAATCAGCGTTGTCTTTCCGGCTCCGGTCGGACCGACTATCGCGATCTTTTGTCCTTCTTTTACTTGTGTGGAGAAATCTTTGATGATGATATTGTTCGGATTATATCCGAATTTTACATGGTCAAACTCCACATTGCCCTGAAGCCCCTCTGTCGATACCGGATCTTTGGCAAACTGATCCTCTTCTTTTTCCTCCAGAAATTCAAATACTCGCTCGGAAGCCGCCGCCATGGACTGCAGCATGTTTGCCACCTGTGCCACCTGCTGAATCGGCTGAGTAAAGTTTCTTACATACTGGATGAAAGACTGGATGTCACCGACTTCAATTGTCTGTTTAATTGCCAGATATCCTCCAAGAATAGTAACGCCGACATATCCCAGATTGCCGACAAACTGCATGATCGGCATCATCATGCCAGAAAAGAACTGAGATTTCCATGCGGTCTGATACAGCACATCATTCATCTCGTTGAATTCTTTCAGGACATCCTCTTCCTTATTAAATGCTTTCACAATACTGTGTCCGCCGTAAATCTCTTCCACCTGTCCATTAACATGGCCCAGATATTCCTGCTGGTTTTTGAAGTATTTCTGTGAATGCTTCACAATAAATGATATAAGAATCAGAGAAATCGGCAGGATCAAAAGTGCCACCACCGTCATCAGCGGACTGATACTGAGCATCATGATAAGCACTCCGATCAGTGTTGTCACGGATGTAATCATCTGCGTTGCCGTCTGGTTCAGGCTCTGACTGAATGTATCTACATCGTTTGTGACACGGGAGAGCACCTCTCCGTGTGTCTTAGTATCAAAATAATTCATCGGGAGACGATTGATCTTTTCGGAGATTTCTTTTCTCATTCGATATGTCAGTTTCTGTGTAACTCCCGTCATGATATATCCCTGAATAAAGGAGAAAAGCGCACTGATTACATACAGGCAGAGAAGGGTAACCAGAATTCTTCCGATTTTACCAAAATCTATTCCCTCTCCTCCTGTTACTTTGCTGACCAGTCCGGTGAAGATCTCCGTCGTCGCTTTTCCAAGTACTTTCGGACCGATAATATTAAATATGGTACTTCCGATGGCAAACAGCATGACGAATAGAATCGGGATCTTATACGGGCCAATGTATTTCAGCACTCTTTTCAATGTCCCTTTAAAGTCTTTTGCCTTTTCACCGGCTCCCATATGTCCATGTCCGCCCATCGGACCTCTTCTTTGATTACTCATATGCTGCCTCCCCCTTTCCGTTTCCTTTTACCGCCTGTTCCAGTTCCTCCCTGGAAAGCTGGGACGAAGCAATCTGATAGTAAGCTTCACAGTTTTTCAGAAGCTCCTCATGGGTTCCAATGCCGGCGATCTCTCCTTCATCCAGAACAATAATCTGTTCCGCGTGAAGAATGGTACTGATTCTCTGAGCCACGATAATCACGGTGCTATCCTTCGTCTTTTCTTTTAATGCCTGACGCAGAACCGTATCTGTTTTATAGTCCAGAGCTGAAAAGCTGTCGTCAAAGATAAAGATATCCGGATGTTTGGCTACAGCTCTCGCAATAGAAAGACGCTGTTTCTGTCCTCCGGAGACATTGCCGCCTCCCTGGGAAATCGGGCTGTCATAATCGTCCGGTTTCTCTTCGATAAAATCTTTCGCCTGCGCAATCTCAGCTGCTTCTTCTATGCGTTCCATCGGCATATTCTCATCACTGTATGCAATATTGGACGCGATCGTTCCTGAAAACAACATTCCTTTCTGTGGCACATATCCGAGTTTCTCCCGGAGTTCATGCTGTGTCACATTCCGGATATCCCTGCCGTCTATCCGGATCGCGCCTTCTGTCACATCGTAGAAACGTGGAATCAGATTGACCAGGGTCGACTTACCGCTTCCTGTACTTCCAATGATTGCGGTTGTTTCACCCGGTTTTGCGGTAAAATGAATATCATGAAGTACATCTTTTCCGGCTCCCGGATAACGGAAAGATACATGATCAAATTCCACAAGCCCTTTTCCTGCTTCCGGAATATGTTCCGGTTCTTCCTTATCTTTGATTGCTGTCTCGCTTGTCAGGATTTCATCGACACGTCCTGCCGCAACCGCTGCTCTTGGAAGCATAATTGAAATCATACAGATCATCAGGAAGGCCATAATAATCTGCATCGTGTACTGGATAAATGCCATCATATCTCCAACCTGCATTTGTCCGTTTTCCACGCCGTGTGCTCCTACCCACATAATCAAAATGCTGATTCCGTTCATGATCAGCATCATCGCCGGCATCATCAAGGTCATGGCACGGTTGACAAACAGGTTCGTTTTTGTCAGATCCGTATTGGCCTTGTCAAAGCGTTCTTCCTCATGTTTTTCTGTATGGAACGCGCGAATTACAGAAAGTCCTGTCAGAATTTCTCTTGTCACCAGATTGACACGGTCCACCATTTTCTGAAGGATCCGGAATTTTGGCATCACACAGAGAAATAGAAGCAGCACAACTCCAAGTATCAATACTACTCCAAGATCGATGATCCAGGTCATGGATACATTGGTATTAATTACCTTGTAAATACCGCCGACTGCGATAATCGGCGCATAGAGCACCATGCGAAGCATCATGACAATCACCATCTGAATCTGCTGAATATCATTGGTGCTTCTTGTAATCAGAGACGCAGTGGAAAAGTGGTCAAATTCACTGCTTGAAAATCCGACAACCTTGGTAAATACATTTCTTCTGAGATCCCGTCCGACAGCTGCTGCCGTCCTGGAGGCCAGAAGTCCGACCGTCACACTTGCGAGCAGACCCAGAAATGCAAGTCCCAGCATCTTGGCTCCGGTAATCAGGATGTAATTTGTCTGCATGGCATCCATATCCACCCCAAGACTGCGGTATATGTTTTCAATATAAACCGTTGCTGTCTGTTCCAGCATCGTATCCGGCATATCGGACACCTGCTGTTCCATCTCCCGGACCATGGATTCCCTCTGTTCCTGTGGAAGCACCCGGAGAATGTCAAACATGGATACGTCCCCCTGAACTGATCCTGCCGGCATCTGCGAAAGCATCTGCTCTTTCATCGCATCCAGTTCTTCACTGTCTGAAGAAAGCCCTTCTGCCAGAAACATCGGCTTCCCAAGAATATCGAAGAGTTCGTTCATCTGCTCTTCGTCATTGCGGACCGCGTCTTTCAGAACAACAAATTCCTCTCCTGTATCCAGATCTTCCTTTGTTCCTTCCCTGTACGCATCCTGCACCGTCCCGGCATCTTCCTGCGGGACAAGCAGAAGCAGATTTTCAAGGTCGGTCTTTCCGATCTGTTCCGGAACCGTCGTATCGATTCCGCCCTGCTGAATTCCTACATTGACAATATCTGATGTATATGTCGGCAGTGACAGATCGCAGAATGCCTGGACAAACAGCACTACAATAATCGCCAGAATTACCATAGCATGCTGTTTCAGATATTTGAATAATTTTCCCATAATCGTTTCCTTCTTTCTGCCTTATTTTTCATCATCCAAATCAGCCATGCATTTCTTTTTGAAATCGATGCTGCAGCTTTCAATCTCTTCTTTTGTCATCAGATTTTCTCTGATCTGAAGCAGGATTCTTCGAAAAAGCAGTTTCTCTTCCGGCAGAACATCCTGAAACATTGCCTCATCCATTTCTTTCATCATGTCTTTGATTTTATTAATATAATGTTTTCCTTCCTCACTCAATGTGATCCATGAAACCCTCTGGTCCTGATCATCCTGGCTGCGTATAATCAGTCCTCTTGCCTCCAGCTTTTTCAGAAGCGCCGTGATGGACGGAGGCTTCACTCCAAGCTTTTTAGCAATATCCTTCTGGGGCAGTTTCCCTTCCTTGGAAAGGATAAACAGACATCCTGCCTGCCCCGGCTTCAGATCTACATCTTTCATACACTGCATGATCCGGTAGGTCTGTGCATGCAGGATCTGATTGAGCAGAAGAGGAACCGGTATTTCCCTTACCGATCTTTCTTCCATTGTTTTTCCTCCTTTAATTAGTTAGATGTCTAACCGATAGTTTAGTATTTTGCCTAATGTATGTCAATATATATCTTGTTATTTCACTTTTTAGTCATAAATTTTCACAAAAATTTAATTAAACAACTAATTAATCCGGATGTGTGGAAACATCCGGATTTTTCTATACTGTCCTGTCTTCTTTTTCGTGTTTGTGATAAACTACTGTTGTATATAAAATGAAAAGACGCCTCCTTTAAGAAGCGTCTGCTGACTCTATGTATGACTATGCTGTTTCGTCTTATCAATCCAGGTGATCTTCACCTTACACCTGTCATGAATCCGGCACTGGTCCAGTGAAAGATGAATGTCCTTCTTCTTCAGTACTTTTGAAATTCCTTCAAAAATCTGAAGAATCTGATTTTCATATTTCATTACGTTTTTGAACCGCTTATAGTATTTTCCTCCCCGGATCGCCTCCCCCGGAAGCCATGTCTTCCGGATATTGCGCGCCTGAATTTTCTTCTCACCCAGGAAGATAAACTCATTGATATTTCCCGGTCCGTCATTCAGATGATTGTCAAGACTTTCCGGTATCTTCCCCCAGATCTTTTCCGTCTCTTTTAAGATATCGAAAATCTCTTTTGTCTCTTCCCGGTTTAATTTGAAAATTTTCATCGTCTTTATTTCATCAAAAAGCCGGTAAGCTGCAAATTTCAAGTTGCCATTTCCCCGTAATTCCAGAGAAAAGCCGCCGTCATCGCCCTCCATGCCAAAATTCGGGCTGACATGATAGCGGAATACGACAATGTCTTTATTCAAATCCTTAAACTCCATAGTGTCCCCTTAATACCGATTCTCTGCCTGTCCAGCATCAAAAATTATAACATACTTCCTCAGGGTCTTCCATGTTTTTTCCGGTATTTTCTGTGAACATCTGGAGAACTTTTCGCAGAATCTGACAAGACAGGAGAATTTTTTCACTGTCTCGTTTCTTCTTCTCTATCTTCGACAAAATGTACTTCTGACTGTTCCCAGTACTTCCTATACACCCGCTCCGTCTCTCCATCCAGGTTCAGCTGATACAGCCGGAAAGTCACAAGGAAATTCTTCGGCTGCCATAGTTCCTCATAAGAATACTGATAACTCATACCGAGTTTTTCCATCACTGCTCCGCTTGCCGGATTCTTCACATCATGAGTCGCAGTCAAGTAAGGAATCCCGTCTTTTCTCACCCGCTCGATGACTGCTCTGCCGGCCTCAGTGACAATTCCCTGATTCCAGTATTCCTTTCTCAGACCATATCCAAGGTCATGGCTTTCCTCCATGGATACACCAATGTATCCGACCGGACGGTTCTCCCCTTTCAGACAGATGGCATACTGGTATCCGCTTTCCTTTTTATAACTGTCCAGATAATGTTCCTTCAGAAATGTTTCCGCCGCCTCTAAAGATGCTGCCGGAAACCACGGAAGAAAGCGATTGACCTCCTCGTCTTTCAGTATCTCATACAACGCTTCCCTGTCTTCCTCGGTAAACTTCCTCAAAATAAGCCGTTCTGTGACCAGTTCCGGTGTGTTTTCTCTCTTCATCTTTTCCCTCTCTTTCTGCTTCTTATCCAATGGAATTAAGCCCGAAGGATTTTCTCCATCCGTTTTCCCTTTGCAAGTTCATCAACCAGTTTGTCCAGATATCGGATCTCCTGCATTAACGGCTCCTCTACCTCCTCTACACGCACTCCGCAGACCACACCTTTGATCTTCTTCCGGTTTTCATTTAACTCCGGTGCATTCTGGAAAAACTCGCCGTATCCGATCTCAGATACCGACATCTGATCCAGTTCTTCCTGCTTATATCCGGTAAGCCACCGGATAATCTCATCCACTTCTTCCTTTGTCCGATCCTTCCTCACTGCTTTATTAACCAAAAGCTCATAAATCTTCGCAAACTTCATCTGATATACTTTTTCATTCTCCAATTTCCTGCACTCCTTCCCCTGTTCTGAAACGATTGTTTTTTACATCATATCATAGATGGCAGGTTCTTTCATCCTGAAAAAGTATTGCGACTTTATATGAATTATTAGATTTGCTGGAATAAATAACTGATTCAATCTGTCAGGTAACGCAAATTCGGGCACACAGAAAATAAACTGCTGGCCCGAATTTTGTCGTTTCTCCATTTTCTATTTTTCTATACAATGACAGGCTGCCTTATGTCCCGGTTCCACTTCCCGAAATTTTACAAGCTTACCTCTTATTCGACATATGCCAAACTTTAACTATTTGGCAACGATTTTCTTTTTCTATGGAATACAATATACTTGACATGACAGTCCAAAATGTGATATAAGTAAAAACAGTTAAAAAAACTAAAGAAGGGGATTGGTCAAATGGTATGACAGGAGTCTCCAAAACTCTTAGCGGGAGTTCGATTCTCTCATCCCCTGCTGAAACCGCCGAATTTCGGCGGTTTTTTCATGTCCGGGTTTGAAATAGAACACAAGGTAGAACACAAATAGAAAAGAGCATTTTCATGCTATGATATTAGATAGCCGAAAATGCTCTTCTTTCTTTGCATTGATCTTTCTTTTCCGATTCCGGTCAGTGCCGATATATCCGTTTTCTACAAAATGTCGATATATTCTCCTGCCAAAGCCTTGTTCATACTCCGGACCGCACAGAATTTTCCGCACATACTGCATGTGTCACTGTGATCATCTTCCGGTTTTCTGCTGTCCCGGATTGCTTTCGCTGTTTCCGGATCCAACGCACACGCGAACTGTTCTTCCCAGTCCAGTTTTCTTCTGGCCTCTGCCATCCTGTCATCAATCTCTCTTGCTCCCGGAATTCCTTTGGCGATATCTGCTGCGTGTGCCGCGATTTTCGATGCAATAATTCCCTGTTTTACATCATCTACATTTGGCAGTGCCAGATGTTCTGCAGGCGTTACATAACAAAGGAAAGCTGCCCCATTCATTGCTGCTACAGCGCCTCCGATGGCTGCTGTGATGTGATCATAGCCTGGCGCAATATCCGTCACAATCGGGCCGAGTACATAAAACGGTGCTCCCATACAGATACTGTTTTGGACTTTCATGTTTGCCTCTACCTGATCCAGCGGTACATGCCCCGGACCTTCTACCATAACCTGGACATTATGCGCCCATGCGCGTTTTGTCAGCTCTCCAAGACGGACAAGTTCCTCTATCTGACACACATCTGTTGCATCTGCCAGACACCCTGGGCGGCAGGCATCTCCAAGGGAAATGGTTACATCATATTCCTCGCAGATATCGAGAATTTCGTCAAAGTATTCGTAAAATGGATTTTCTTCCCCAGTCATGCTCATCCATGCAAATACCAGACTTCCGCCGCGGCTTACAATGTTTGTCTTTCTTTTATGCTTTTTGATCTGTTCAATCGTCTTTCTTGTAATTCCACAGTGCAGTGTCACAAAATCTACGCCGTCTTCCGCATGCATCCGAATGACATCAATAAAATCTTTTGCTGAAAGTGTTGCCAGGTCTCTCTGGTAATGAATCACACTGTCGTAAACAGGAACAGTCCCGATCATCACCGGGCATTCTTTCGTCAGTTTCTGACGGAATGGCTGTGTATTTCCGTGACTGGAAAGATCCATGATTGCCTCAGCTCCCATATTAACGGCACTCAGCACTTTCTGCATCTCAATATCATAATCTTTGCAGTCTCTCGAGACTCCGAGATTTACATTAATTTTTGTTCGAAGCATACTGCCAATTCCTTCCGGATCAAGACAGGAGTGACGTTTATTAGCGCAGATTGCAACCTTTCCTTCTGCTACCAGTTTCATCAGCTTTTCGACCGGCATTTTTTCTTTTTCCGCTACTGTCTTGATCTGAGAAGTGACAATGCCCTTCCGGGCTGCATCCATTTGAGTTGTGTAGGTTTCCATATTCTTTACCTCCTTTTTCTTCCTTTGTCAGACGCCGGCTTTTATAGATAGACAGGCAGAATAATTACTTCCTGCTCTCATCTGGATGCCGACGCCTTCACCGTTTCTTTGTCTGGTGATCATCAAGTTTGTTTTCCTCCTTTAACCACAACCTGATTTTTCTATAGCGGCAGAAAGTGGTGTCCCCGGCCTGCCGCTTTCTCAGAAGCGTTTCACTTCCGATAAACTAATTCGCCATACGAAGCTGATTAAGCGCTCCACCTTTTTCCAGTACTGTAATCAAAATAAATGCCAGAATACTTCCTGCTACCGTTGAAATCAGAAATGGAACGACATAGACAAACAGGCCCACCGGCTCCATACCCATCAGAAGTTTTGCAACCGGATATGCACACAAGCCTCCCAAAACTCCTGTTCCAATAGCTTCTGCCGCACAGGTCGGAGCAAGTTTTCTACATCCCATATAGACAAGTCCGCAGCACAATGCTCCCACCATGCTTCCCGGAAATGCCAGAAGGCTGCCGAGGCTCATTATGTTCCGAAGCAGACTTGCACAGAAAGCAATACCGACTCCCCATCCCGGTCCAAGGGTTACAGCCGCCAGAATATTAACCATATGCTGTACCGGTGCACATTTACTTCCTGCCACCGGAAAGCTGATCATACTTCCAACGACCGCCAGTGCGGTCAGCACTCCTGCCAGTACCAGTTTTTTTGTTGCTGTATTTTGTTTCATCAACACACAGCTCCTTTCCATAAGTTCTCAGATATTTTCCTGTAACACCTTCCGGGAAAAGAAAAAGAGATGCCGCAGGGCATCTCCAGATTTAGTATCCTAAATAATTTCATCATCATCCCTACGTTGGCATTATCCAAATCAGGTCTCAGGTCGAGGCGATCCAGCCTCCTCTCAGCCGACTCCGGTCAGCTCCCTGTGTCACACTATTCAAATATCTGATCATAGACAATTATAGTCCTCTTATTTCTCACTTTCAAGTAGTAAATTGAAATTTATATCTGATCAAAACTCCAGCTTCAAGTATCAAAAAAAGACAGCCTTAGCTGTCTCCTTCATTCATGTACCTTCAAAACCACATATAAGTCCACGTTTCTGTCATCCTGCTTTTCCTATCCACCATTCCTTGGTTATGCCCTCGACCTATTAGTAACAGTCAGCTCCATGCATTACTACACTTCCACCTCTGCCCTATCTACCTCGTCGTCTTCAAGGGGTCTTACTACTTGCGTATGGGATATCTCATCTTGAGGGGGGCTTCACGCTTAGATGCCTTCAGCGTTTATCCCTTCCCGGCTTGGCTACCCTG
>NZ_SPHM01000052.1:0-20649 GCF_005844125.1 Pseudoflavonifractor sp. BSD2780061688st1 E11 | reverse complement strand
CGCATGTTTATCTAACATATGTTCGATGAACATGCGTTCTTTTTTTGACTGCTCCAAAAACGCAATTTCCTATAAAGCAAAAAAGAACCAGAGGAACTACTCCTCTGATTCTTCAATCTTTTCCAGTATTCGTTTTTTATAGGAAAGAAACTCTTCTGTCAGCTGAAAATCGTTTCTTCTTGGTTTTGGTTCTTCAATGCGGATCTCATCGATGATATGTCCCGGTTTCCCGCCGAGGATATAAATCCGGTCCGACAGAAGCACCGCCTCATCAATATCATGGGTGATAAATACGGTAGACAGATGAATCTGCTCCATCACATCCAGATACCACCGGTGCATGGACCGTTTTGTCAGCGTATCCAGCGCGGAAAACGGTTCATCCAAAAGAGCCAGTCTGTCTGAAAACAGATAAGTCCGAAGAAGCGCCGCCCGCTGCCTCATTCCTCCGGAAAGCTGTGCTGGATATTTTTTCTCAGTCCCGGCAAGTCCGAATTCTTCAAAATACGGGGCCGCTTTCTTTCTTGCTTCTTTCTTCTTCATGCCGCCAATCACAAGGGGAAGGGCAACATTATCCTCCACCGTGCGGTACGGCAGAAGCAGATCTTTCTGAAGCATGTAGCTGACATTGCCCGGCTTTCCCGTGATCTCCTCCCCGTCCAGAAACACCTGTCCCCGGTCCGGCTTCAGCAGTCCGGAAATCACATTAAACAGCGTCGTTTTTCCGCCTCCGCTGACACCAAGAAGGCTCACCAGCTCCCTGTCATGGATCTCGATGGAGATATCCTCAATAATTGTCCTTCCATCAAAGGATTTTGTCACACCTGACACTACTAAATCTGCCATCTTTCCTCCTTGCTACTCCGGAAGATATTCGTTGGAAAATCCGGTATTTTCCGGAATTTCGTTCTCGGTAAGTCCATTCTCATTCAGCCAGTTGTAAAACAGATTCCAGCGGTCCGGATCGATATAGCCCCATCTGTCCGCATCTGCGATATACTGATCTTTCAGATATTCCTGGCTTGCCTTTACAAACTCCTGATCAAGTTCCGGTGCTGCCTCGCACAGAATCTCCGCCGCTCCATCCGGATCTTCGATCGCATCTTCATATCCTTTCTTCACCGCACTCAGGAATTTCTTCGCGGTCTCCGGCTCTTTTTCCAGAAACTCGTTATTTCCAATAATTACCGGCGTATAATAGTCAAATGCCGGGTTGATATCCTTAAAAGCGAAATAATCGGTTTCCAGTCCTGCAACTTCCGTTGCCACACCTGCCCAGGCATAGAAAATCCAGATGGCATCCACGGATTTGGATTCCAGAGCGGACACTTCGTCCGTCACGGTACTTGGAATCAGCTCAACTTTACTGAAATCACCGCCGTCTGCCTCCACAACATTTTCCATCATTGCTTTCTCGATCGGAGCGTCCCAGGTGGCATATTTCTTTCCCTCCAGGCCTTTCGGAGTATCCATCCCTTCGCCCTTTCTGGAAATAATGCCTGATGTATTGTGCTGGACAACCGCTGCCACCGCTGTCGTCGGAAGTGCATCTTCCCCTACAACACCCGGCGCCATCGTATCCTGGAAGGAAATCCCGAACTGAGCCTTTCCCGAAGCAACCAGCGCATCCGCGCCATCCTCCGGCGGCTGTACAATTTCCACTTCCAGACCTTCATCCTCAAAATATCCTTTTTCCTGCGCCACATAAAGGCCGGTATGGTTGGTATTCGGCGTCCAGTCGAGCACGAACGTAATCTTTTCTTTCTCATTTTCCCCCTGCGAGGTTTCACCAGAACCACAGGCAGCCAGGGAGAGCGCCATACATCCTGCGGTTAATACTGCAACAATTTTCTTTTTCATCTAATGTTTCTCCTCCGTCTGTTCCCAGGCCATGCACTTTTTCTGCAGCAAATCTACCAGCTTCATCAAAACAAGGCTGATTACCGAGATCAGCAGGATCACCGCAAACATTTTATCAAATGCAAATGCCTTTTTTACCCTTGTCATATACACGCCAAGACCGTTAAATCCTCCGAGCCACTCGGAAATCACTGCTCCTACCACTGAATAGGACGCCGAAATCCTTAGGCTTGAAAAAAACTGGCCCATGGCTCCCGGAAGCTTGATATACCGGAAAATCTGAACTCTTCCCGCTCCCATGGAACGCAGAAGATTGATCATGTCCCGGTCCGCCGACCGGAATCCGTTCAGAAGTCCCACCGTCACCGGGAAAAAGGTCACAATGACAATCAGAATCACCTTTGGAAGCATCTCATATCCAAACCACAGCACAAGAAGCGGGGCAATGGCTACCGTTGGAATCGTCTGGGTAACGACAATCAGCGGGTAGAGAGCCTGATACAGCCGGTCAAACCGGTCCATGATGACTGCCATCACAAAGCCCAGAACCACCCCGCAGAACAGACCGAGAAATGCCTCTGCAAGCGTCACTTTCGCATGTTCCATCAAAAGCGGAAAGTCACTGATTAAAGCCTGTACCACCTCCACTGGCGATGGCAGCATATATCCCGGCACCAGGCCGGCCGAAGCTGCCACCTGCCATATGACGATGATGACCACAAGGGCCGCAGCGGACCAGAGCCTACTCGTGATGCTTTGAAACTTTCTTTTCAATGGACAGCACGTCTCCTTCCGGTCTGTAGCTGACTTTGATATACGCTGCCACATGCGGCGCGCCTGCACGCACAGCAATGTGCTGACATTCTTTTACAATGTCCATCAGCTCATCATAATCACCCTCGATTGTTGTCTCGAAAGGTCCCACGTAACAGTTCAGGCCTGTACTTTTGATATAGGCAATTACCTCGTCTACAATACGAATCAGTTCCTCATCGTTTGCCGCGTCCGGTAAGGACTGGATTGCTACACTTGCATTCATTTTCTCTTTCCTCCTGTAAATTTATCATAATGAAACAAAGTGGGTAAATCACAAAAAAACTCTGTCGGAACGCCTCCGGCAGAGATATCTTATCGTCCATGGGTACGAGACTGGTCTTTTCGTCCATGCAGTACTCCACTTCTGCAATATGCTCCCTACGCCGGTATGATCCGGATCAGGTATGAGGGTAAAAGACGCATGCCGGTCCTACTCTCAGCCGGACTGTCTCCGGCTCCCCTTTGTCCTGTATTAGTCTACGACACCTTTCTGCCTGTTGTCAAGAATTTCCTTTTTTGGGGACGTGTTCCGATGCATCGGAACACGTCCCCAATGATATGATTAATAAACACTCTTTATTCTTTTATATAAATCTTTTCTATTGATCCGATGTACATGGTGTGGTAGTCGCGGTCGGAGTACCATTTGGTGTCATTTTCTTTGACGTCGAATCCTTCCGGACTCATGAATTGATGGTACTGTTTTTTGCAGAGGATGATGAGGTTTGCCTCTTCGAATGCTGCGGTTCCTTCTACGCTCACTGGTGTGAGTCCGGCTTCTTTGATTTTGTCCCGGTCTCTTCCGGATACGGTTCCGCATAAATTCAGGGCTTTCCGGTATGTTTCATCAAAAAATGTGATGGTGAAGTATTCTCCCTGATCGACAAATTCTTTTGTGTACCGGGTCTGGCGGATGTAGGCTGTAACTGATGGTTTTCCCCAGATTACACCCATGCCTCCCCAGCTTGCTGTCATTGTATTGTAGTGTGTTTCATCTCCTGCTGTAATCAGCATCCATTCTTTTCCGATGGCGGTAAATGGATTCACATTCAGTTCTTCCGGTTTGATTTCTTTCCATCCCATGGCAGTATTCCCCTTTCTTTTCCCTAATCGTTTCTATGATGCTTTATCATACTACTTTTTCTTTTTTTCCGTCTACCGTCTCCTGTTCTTCCAGAAAGTGTTTCTTTCTCAGTTCTTCTTCGATGGCATCGAGGATTTCTTCGCTTTCGGCGCTGATGGTGTGAAAATGACTTCCGCTTGTAATGTTTTTCAGCGGACTGGACTGCCCGGCTTTGATGTCTTCTACAAAATCCATCACCTGTTTTCTTGTCCGGATGCCAAGTTCGGCCCGCAGGGTTCCGTACACGTTATGGCTGATAAATACATCTTCCGCAGTCCCGCCGAAATCCACAATCGTATTCAGTTCTTCCATGATCTCATCGTCTGTATGTTTCACCCGGATGACTCTGCTGGCTCTGTGGCTTCCCTGGCAGATGTATCCCCGGCAGGTGGAAACAATCTCATTTCCGGCAGCCCGAAGCACCGCGATATCCTGCACAATTACCTGACGGCTTACTTCAAAGTTTCTGGCAAGCTGAGTTCCGGATACCGGGCTTTCACTTCCCTGAATCTCTTTTAAAATCTTCTGTCTGCGAACTTCTCCGTCCATGGCTTTTCATCCTTTCTCATCATCCTTCGCCTAGTCAACCGGATGCAGGTTTTTCAGCGAAATGTCCAGAATCGGAGCGGAATGGGTCAATGCTCCGCTGGAAATATAGTCTACACCTGCTGCCGCAAGCTGTGCAGCATTTTCTTTTGTCACGTTACCGGAACATTCTGTGCTTGCTCTGCCGTCAATATAATCAACTGCCTCTTTCATCATTTCCAGAGACATGTTGTCAAGCATGATAATATCAGCACCTGCTTCCACCGCTTCTTTTACCATCTCCAGAGTTTCCGTCTCCACCTCGATCTTCCGTACAAACGGTGCGTACTCCCTGGCCATTTCCACTGCCTTTTTAACGCTGCCTGCCGCCCCGATATGATTATCTTTTAACAGTACGCCGTCGGAAAGATTGTACCGGTGATTATAGCCGCCTCCTGTGCGGACGGCGTATTTTTCAAAAATCCGCATGTTCGGCGTTGTCTTTCTTGTGTCAAGCAGTTTAGTCTTCGTTCCTTCCAGAAGTTTTGCCACACTTCTTGTATAGGTGGCGATTCCGCTCATTCTCTGAAGATAGTTTAAGGCCGTGCGCTCCCCGGAGAGCAGTACACGAATGTCTCCTGTCACAACTCCCATCTTCTGACCTTTTTTGACTTCATCTCCATCTTTTACAAACAGGGTGACCCTCGTAGATGGATCCAGCAGAGTAAACACTCTTTCAAACACCCAGAGCCCTGCAATGATACCGTCTTCTTTGCAGATCAGATCTACTTCTCCTTCACGCCGTTCTCTCATCACCGCATTGGTAGTGATGTCCTCGCTTGTAATATCTTCCTCCAGTGCCTGCATGATCAGTTTATCTGCCACCAGTTTCATCGTAATCTCATTCATCTTGCTTTCCTTACCCTTTCTATCTCATCCAGCACTTCCTCCCGGTATATCTGTGGAAGTCTGTCTTTTTCCTTTTGAATCTGCGCCTCTGCCGCTTCTGCAAGTCCTGCCGTCTCTTCCCGGCTTGCATCGTTCTCCTCCCAGGTCTCCGTCAGATGTCTGGCTGCTCTCGCCCCGAACACCAGGCTTTCCAGAAGGGAATTGCTTGCAAGACGGTTTGCTCCGTGCACACCGTTACAGCTTGTCTCCCCTACTGCGTACAGATGCTCCATTGATGTCTTACTGTGTTTGTCGACATGAATTCCTCCCATGAAATAGTGCTGTGCCGGGACAACCGGAATCCAGTCTTTTGTCACATCGTAGCCTTCTTCCAGACAGCGCTCATATATATGCGGGAAATGGCTTTTGATGACTTCTTCTCCCAGAACGGTCATGTCCAGCCATACATACGGCGTCTGGTCTTTCTCCATCTGCTTTCTGATTTCTGCTGTAAGCAGATCCCTTGGAAGCACCTCATTTGCAAACCGTTTTCCGTCCGCGCCATAGAGCTTTGCTCCCTCACCCCGCACGGACTCGGAAATCAAAAACCGGCGTCCCGGCTTTTTGGAATAAAGCGTCGTCGGATGAATCTGGATATAGTCAATGTGCTCCAGCTCGATATGATGACGCAGGGCAAGCGCCAGCGCGTCCCCGGTCAAATGCGGATAATTGGTCGAATGCTTATAAAGCCCTCCGATTCCGCCTGTTGCCAGAATCGTATACTCCGCCTCCAGGAAACAGTCTTCCCCGTCTTCCTGCGAAGCCACGACACCATAACACCGATTGTCCTTTTCCACCAGATCCAGCATCGTCACATGTTCCAGAATAGTCACATTACTTCTTGTCCGGACTGCTTTCAGAAGTTTGCTCGTAATCTCCTCCCCGGTAATATCCTCGTGAAACAGAATTCTCGGTTTGGAGTGGCATCCTTCCCTTGTATAATCGAATTCTCCGTCTTTTTTCGCAAAATCCACGCCGTAATCAACCAGCTCCCGGATCACGTCTCTGGAAGACCGGATCATAATATCCACGGATTCTACCCGGTTCTCATAATGTCCTGCTTTCAGTGTATCTTCCATGAAACTGTCGTAGTCCGTATCGTCTCTTAACACACAGATTCCGCCCTGTGCAAGAAAGGAATCGCTGTGCTCCACCTCATCCTTCGTGATCATCAGGACCTGTCTGTCTTCCGGCACATGGAGGGCGGCAAACAGTCCACTCGCTCCGGTTCCTACGATCAAAATATCTGTCTGTATCGTTTTCATTTTACACACCCCTTTGTTATTTCGCAAGCTTCAGCATCTGCTCCATGGCATGTTTTGCCTTTTCACTGACTTCGGCATCCACCTGCACCTCATTACTCTCATCCCGCAGACAATCCCGGATTTTCTCCAGTGTCACCTTTTTCATATCATGACAGCACTGTTCCTTCTGAATCGGGTAAAACTTCTTGTACGGATTCTGTTTCTTCAGTTCGTACATCACTCCGGTCTCCGTTCCAATCAGAAATTCTCCGGCATCGCTTTCTGCCGCCGCCTTGATAATGCCGGAGGTACTTCCTGCATAATCTGCAAGATCCACCACTTCTTTCGGACATTCCGGATGAACAAACACCAGGGCATCCGGATGTGCTTCTTTTGCGCTTAACACTTCTTCGGCAGTCATCTGATGATGTACCGGGCAGTACCCGTCTCCGAGAATAATCTCCTTTTCCGGTACCTGAGCTGCCACAAAACTTCCCAGATGCTGGTCCGGTATAAAATAAATCCTCTGGTTTGGCAGTGCCTTTACCACCTTCACCGCATTCGCCGATGTCACGCAGACATCGGAATACCGCTTAAGCTCCGCAGTCGAATTAATGTAACATACCACCGCCAGTTCCGGATCACTCTCCTTCATCGCTTTGATTTTTTCCACATCGGCCATATGCGCCATGGCACAGTCTGCCGTCGGATCCGGAAGCAGCACTTTTTTCTCCGGATTTAAAATCTTGGCACTTTCTCCCATAAAAGAAACTCCTGCAAAAACAAGAATCTTTGCATCCGTCTCCTTTGCCACCTTGCTCAGATAAAACGAATCCCCGGTATAATCTGCAATCTCCTGTACCTCATCCGGTACATAATAGTGTGCCAGTATCACGGCCTGTTTCTCTTTTTTCAGTATCTCAATCTCTTCTCTCAAAGAACTCATTGCGGTTTCCTCCCGTATCTTTACTCATTTACACCGCATTATACACCTGATTTTTACAGGTGACAAGACACTTGTTTCAGAATTGTAAATTCTGCTGGCAGAACAAAGAAAAATAAGGACGATTTCAATCGAAATGACAATACAGGAAAGAGAATCTGTGGTACAATAAATTTTCAGGAAATGCTAAAGCCTTACGGACAGAAAGTACAATATCTGCGAAGTAAAAGAGACATAAATAATCTACTATAAATAGGAGGTGCAACGAATGGAAGGTGTCAAGCGCTATTGCGTTCGTCTTCTCAATCATAACGAACAGTGGACAGAAGAATTTCAAAAAGTAAAGCAGTCTATTCAGGAGCAGTGGGCTGATAATGTTCTCGATATCCAGCACGTTGGAAGTACCGCCGTTCCTCTCATCTGTGCCAAACCGATTCTCGATGTGGCTGTCCGGCTCCGGTCGGTCCGGCAGTTGGATCCGTCTTTTCTCGAAGCACTCGGTTATGACTACTGTGGAATCCAGCACGGAAATCCTCTTCACCACTTATTTGTCCTGCGTGGTCCCGGTGAGATTTCTCTTCAGCATATCCACTGTTACGATCAGACCGCCCCGGAATTTGATCAGATTGTCGGCTTCCGGGACTATTTAAACGCCCACCCGGATGCTGCAAGGCAGTATGAAGCATTAAAAAAGGATCTTGCCGAAAAATATCCGGACAACCGTCCGGCCTACACAAAAGGGAAAGAGGATTTCATCCAAAATATCTGTGAAAAATTTTGAGTATAAAAACAGCCGGCACGTTTTCGTACCGGCTGCTTTTTTACGCGCTTATTTTGTTTATCGTTAATGTGCATGCATAAACATCATGCCGAGAAGGATTCCAAGAACCGTGAAAAATGCAGGCATTTTCCCTCTGTAGAGAGCGTTTGCCTCCGGCAGGATCTCGCCAAAATTGACGTAGAGCATGGCTCCGGAAGCAAAGCTTAAGCTGATGGCAAGTCCCATCTGCCCCATGTCGCCGATCCAGTACCCAAGGACGCCTCCGACAATGATCGCCGCCCCGCTCAATGCGGTCAGCAGGACTGCTCTGCCTTTGGACATTCCCGCTGCCAGAAGAGGTGCGCAGATCGCCATTCCTTCCGGCACATTGTGGATCCCGATAAAGATGGCGAGAGTCAGGGCCGGGCTTCCGATCAGGCTTCCGTGGCTTACCAAAGATGCACCGATCGTCATACCCACCGGAATATTGTGACACGCCACTGCAACCATCATTGCGACTCCGGCAGTCATCATCTTCCGGCTCATACGGCTTTTTGCCTGCTCTGCCTTCTGATCCATCACCCGTTCCAGAAGATAGACGGTCAGGAAACCAATGATCACAAAGACGGCAATCCCACCTTTGGACATTCCGGTTTCCAGTGCGTCGTGAAACAGATCCAGACAGACAATGCTGATCATGGTTCCGGACGCAAAGCTCAACAAAAGACTCATCGCCTTATCCGAGTCCTTCCTTACCGTCGTGCTGAGCGCCGCTCCGATTCCGGTTCCTCCGATTCCCGACAATGCTGTCAATACAATAATCGTAATAAGCATTTTCATATTATTTCACCACTATTTTACGGAAATTTTTCTTTCCTCTCCTTAAAACAAAGTCTTCTTCAAAATCTTCCTTCGTGTATGCGGTGTAGGTATCCGTTACCTTTTCGCCGTTGACTGCGGCTCCTCCCTGCTGTACTGCACGTCTTGCCTCAGACCTGGACGGTACCAGACCGCTCTTATGGAGCAGAGTCAGGATATCGATTTTTCCGTCTGTAAAGTCTTCGTCAGTAAGCTCACAGGTCGGCATCTCAGCTGCGCTTCCGCTGGAGAACAGTGCACGGGCGCTGTCCTGTGCCTTCTTCGCCTCTTCCTCGCCGTGAACCAGCTTGGTCAGCTCGTATGCAAGAATCTCTTTTGCCTGATTTAACTGGCTGCCTTCCCAGGAATCCATCTTGTCAATTTCTTCCAGCGGAAGGAAGGTCAGCATACGGATGCATTTTAATACATCGGCATCTGCCACATTTCTCCAGTACTGGTAGAATTCAAACGGAGATGTCTTGTTCGGATCCAGCCATACCGCTCCGGACTGTGTCTTGCCCATCTTCTTTCCTTCAGAGTTCAGAAGCAGTGTGATTGTCATGGCACACGCATTCTTTCCTAATTTCCGGCGGATCAACTCGGTACCGCCAAGCATGTTGGACCACTGATCGTCCCCGCCGAACTGCATATTGCAGCCGTATTTCTGGTACAGCATGTAGAAGTCGTAGCTCTGCATGATCATGTAGTTAAATTCCAGGAAACTAAGTCCCTTTTCCATTCTCTGCTTGTAGCACTCCGCACGCAGCATGTTGTTGACACTGAAATGCGGTCCCACTTCACGGAGAAAATCAATGTAGTTCAGATCAAGAAGCCAGTCAGCATTATTTACCATGAGTGCTTTCCCGTCTGAGAAATCAATAAATTTACTCATCTGCTTTTTAAAGCATTCACAGTTGTGCTGAATCTGCTCCGGCGTCATCATGGAACGCATATCTGTTCTTCCGGACGGATCCCCGATATATCCGGTTCCGCCTCCTACCAGGGCGATCGGCTTGTTCCCTGCCATCTGAAGACGTTTCATCAGGCAGAGCGCCATGAAATGCCCTACATGAAGGCTGTCCGCTGTCGGGTCAAACCCGATGTAAAAAGTCGCCTTTCCGTTGTTGATCAGCTCTCTGATCTCTTCTTCGTCTGTAACCTGAGCAATCAGGCCTCTTGCTTGTAATTCCTCGTAAATCTGCATCTTCCTTACCTCTTCTTTCCTTATATTATGTGAACATGATCTGTGAAATTCGTCCGCTTTCGCGTCTATTTCGGCCCTGCCGGGAAATTTCCCCGGACAAAGCGCCCCTCTTTTTCCACCTGTTTCACAAAACGGTTCACTTCTTTTCTTGTCTTTAAGACAATCAGCTTGGTGCCGGAAAGTTTCTTCATATATCCATAGTAATGCGCCTTGCTTCTCCGGTCAAAATTCCAGATCCGTTTTAGAAATCCCGGATCAAACTTCTCCGGACATCCCGGATTCATGCTCGGCCTTGGCTTCCCGTAATTTGTGATCACCCTTCTTAGCACGCTCAGAATGCAAAACCACCGTTTAAAATCCAGATAAATCACGGTGTCGCACACATCCATCCGATGCTCCACTGTTCGTGGAAAATTTCCGTCCATGATCCATTCCGGCTTGCGGATCTCGCTTTGGGTGAGCCGGTCAAACTCATCGAAAGGCTTCCTCTTCCACCCGGCGTCCCATGACAGCGCATCCAGGTAGACAACCGGGAGATCCATGATCTTCCCAAGTTGCCCGGCCAGCGTAGACTTTCCACTTCCGCTGCACCCGAGAATAACGATCTTCTTTGATTCCTGTCTGTTCTTTCCCCGGCAAGCCGGGTATCGCTCTTTTCTCCGGTCTTCCTTCAAAAAAACTTCCATCTTTTCCCTGAGTCGGCAAAACCGCTGATAGATCGGAGGGGCAATCTTTCCTTCTTCTCCCATCCGGACAAACTCCGAAAGACTCACCCACCTGGCATCTGCGGTCTCTCCTTTCTGAAGACGGATTTCTTCAACAGGAACAGTTTTTCTGACAATGTAGAAATCGATAAACGCATACTCTTCCATCTGGGAATCCAGAAGATGAAGCTCGTTTTCCCTCACCCGGATCCCGGTCTCCTCAAACAGCTCCCTTACCGCTGCCGCCCTGCTTTCTTCGCCGGCCTCCAGAGCTCCGCCTGTATTCTCCCATGTTCCCGGATACTTCTCCTTATCCGGAGAACGCAGCGTCAGCAGGATCTCATTTTGGTCATTGACGACACACGCAACCACAACAATATGAAATTCTCCCTTTACCATCGGATCTTTCCTGCCCGCCTGCTTCCCAAGCGGCTGCCGGTTTTCATCAAATAAATCCCATACCTCCATGGCCTGTAACCTTTCAGAACAATGTTTCCTGTAAAAAGAGTTTCGCTCACGGAACTCTCGCGCCGAGCGCTGTCGCTTTTGCGACAAATTTCTACTTTGCGCGAGTGCGCATCCCGCGGAGCGTTTTTATTTAACAGGGAACAAAGTTTCCTGTTAAATAAAAATCCCCCGTCCTTAGAAAGGACGAGGGTTATGCTCGTGGTACCACCTTTTTTCCCGGAATCAATCCGGCTCAGTAAGACATCTCCTTCCTCCACTCACCATGGAATCCCGGAAATATCCCGGCACTATAACGTGTGCCCTGACGTCACAGCCTACTTACTTTCGGTGTGAAGCTCCAAGATGTATTCACAACAAATTTTTCCTGCACCTCTCATCAACCGGTAACTTTCTGTCTGAACCTGATCTGCTGCTACTTCTTCTTTTCTCAGCCTTTTTCCTATACGCTTATGTCAAATACTAACCGATTCCCGTGCGCTTGTCAAGCCTCTTTTTCGTGTTTACGCTTTCCATTTCCGTATTTCCATAAGCCCTGGAACCAGAACTTTCGCACTCGTCTCCAGAATAATCCGGCCTTTTTCGGCCGTAGCTCCGCCCGGATCGCCTCCGATACCGATCGGTTTCCCTTCCGCTGTCTTCCAGTCTTCTGAAACCCATCCGATTGTAACATTTCCTCCGGTCTTCAGCGTCTGATTGCCTACAAACGCACTTGGTATTCCCGCCTCGGAAGTCTCCAGCTTCACCAGTGTTTCGTCGACCGCCATCACCATGGATGTCTCCATTTCTCCTCCATGAAAATCGTAATGATTACCTTCTGATATTGTTGCCTGTACATCCGGATGTCCAAATGCTCCCGATGACAGAATAAACGGCGACATTCCAAGTTCACTCCGAAGCTCACGGCTTAAGATCTGAATCACCGGCAGATTTCCTCCGTGGCATACAAGAAATGCGATCTTCCGAAAACCATGGCGGTAAAGGCTCTCACTGATATCATAGAGCAGATGATAGTACGTATCCGGCTTTAAAGTAATGGATCCGCAGAAATTCTTGTGCTCTGTGCTCAGACCAACCGGAATAACCGGAAACGCAAGAATCGGGAAGTCTGCTTCTCCGGCTTCCTCCAGCGCTTTTCCAAGGTATTCCACCATTGCTTCCGCAATGATGTCATCTGTCCCAAGCGGCGCCTGATTTCCATGCTGCTCCAGTGCTCCCACCGGAATCAGGACGATCGTCTCCTCCTTATCCACCTGTTCCATTTCCAGACGCGTCAGTTCTCTGTACTTACGAATCATACCGTTCCCTCCATCCTTTGACAACTCCCACTTCTTTCAGCCTGTCATACAGAAGATATCCCACAATATAATTCAGCAAAAGCTTGATCAGATTGAACGGGATTGTCGCCAGTATGAGAAACAGCGGAAGATTTCGAATCAGAGGATTGACTGCTCCCACGGTGCGGACCACTTCATCCAGAGAAAGGCCCATCGCCGATGCATAAAGCGGAAGTGTAATGCACGCATTCAGGACACAGGAAAACGCAATCCGGATCGGAAGATTGATCCCAAGAGAAATCACTGCCGCCTTTCTCGTCTGTCCCATCTTTTTGAACACGATCCACAGCGGGAGCACAAACAGCAGCGTCCCTAGAAGATTGGCGAATTCACCGACAAACATTGTCGTTGTCCCAATCGTGATCAGCTTGATCAGAATTTTGATGACCTCCACACAGATTCCGGACACCGGACCCAGCAGAAATGTCGCGATCACAGAAGGAACGTCGCTGAAATCCACCTTATAAAACGGCGGCATCAAAGGAATCGGAAATTCCAGCGACATCAGGATACCGGCAACAGCCGAAAGCATAGCCGTAATGATGAAGTAGTAGGTTTTGTTTTTTGTTCTCATATAGTTTTCTCCTTTCGAATAATGTTACAAATTTCGTAAATCCTTCGAAAGAAAAAATCCCAGCACCAGGGGCACTGAGATTCTATGTTCACTGTTTCTTCTCCCATCCAGACTGTCACTGTCGGTTTTGGAATTTCACCAAATCAGCCACATACGTGGGTCACGGACTATACCGTCGGTAGGGAATTACACCCTGCCCCGAAGAATTTATTCATTTGCAGTATTATCGTAGCACACTTATATCCATTGTGCAATACATCTGATGCAATTTATGGATTTGTAAGTGCGCGGGCCGTATCCTGCAAAAACGCATCGATCCGCTCCTGATCCTGTTCGAGGCAGCAGGCATACAGCAGGTCCATCATAACCAGAATCGGAAACTGAGGAGAAATCGCATCTCCATACTCCAGATTGTCCAGTGCCGGGACGAGAATCACCTCGTCACAATACTCCATGAAATCCGGGTTGTTCCGCGCTGTCACAAGGACACATCCGGCTCCTCTCCGCTTCGCCTCCTGAAGCATATACTGAACCTCTTCCGTCTGCCCTTTCATGCTGAATCCGATGACCAGAGAGGTTTCATTTTGAAAGACCGCCCGCATCCGGATCATGTCCCGGTCCACGAGAGAATTGATATTCAGCCCGATCCGCATAAACCGAAGCTCGGTCTCCCTGGCGGCAATCCCGGAGCTTCCAACGCCGCAGACAAAAATTCTCTCCGCCTGAAACAGCATCCCGGCAATCTTTTTGAATTTCTTTTCATCAGCCAGATTATACGCCTTATTCAAAAGCTCCTGATAAGTATCCAGCACCCGTCTTGTATTATCTGCAAAGGGTCTGCTTTTCTTCTCCCGAAATGTATCCTCGTACTGATAGATAAACTCCCTGTATCCCCGGAATCCGCATTTTTTTGCAAACCGGGAGAGAGATGCCTCGGAAACATAAAGCCGTTCAGAAACCGCCTTTGCGGAAAAATCCCGCTTCTTTTTATTCTGGATAAAGAAATCCGCGATGGTCCGCTCCAAAGCTGTAAAATTCTCATAGTTGTACTCAATCACCGGTATGATCGACCTTGCGTAGTGCTCCATGTTCTTTTCCTTTCTTCTGTCTGTATTTTACATAACACTACCGAGAGTATAACACAGGTTTCACAAAAATAATACTAACTCTCCCATAGTTTTTGTGTTATAATGAGATTGTTTGAAAATGGCATGTTTGCCGGAAAAATAGGAGGTTTTTATTATGAACGTACCTGAAAGAATCGCAAAATTGCGTACTCTTATGGAAGAAAAGGGAATTGACATCTATGTTGTTCCGACAGCTGACTTCCATCAGAGCGAGTATGTTGGAGAACATTTTAAAGCGAGAAAATTTATTACCGGATTCTCCGGATCTGCAGGAACCGCTGTCATCACAAAAGAAGGCGCTTACCTCTGGACAGACGGAAGATATTTCATCCAGGCTGCAAAACAGCTGGAAGGCTCTACAGTTGAACTGATGAAAATGGGCGAGCCGGGTGTCCCGACTATCCATGAGTTCCTTGCTGATACATTACCGGAAAACGGCACACTCGGATTTGACGGACGTGTAGTTTCCATGGGTGAGGGACAGGATTACGAGTCCATCGCAACCGAGAAACACGGAAAAATCGTTTACGAATATGACCTCATCGACCAGATCTGGGAAGACCGCCCGGCACTTTCTGAGGAACCGGTCTTCGCACTGAATCTGAAATATACAGGTGAGACAGTTGCATCCAAGCTGTCCCGTATCCGTGAAGACATGAAAAATGCCGGAGCAACTGCTCATGTCCTCACAACACTGGATGATATCTGCTGGACACTCAACATCCGCGGAAACGACATCGAGTTCTTCCCTCTTGTACTGTCCTACGCAGTGATCACCATGGATAAAGTAGACCTCTACATCAACGAGGCAAAATTAAGCAGCGAAATCAAGGCGGATCTGGAAAAGGACGGTGTTGTCTTCCATCCGTACAATGACATTTACGAAGACATCAAGAAAGTCGGATCTGACGAAGTGCTTCTGATCGACCCGGCAAGACTGAACTACGCACTTTACAACAACATCCCGGAAGGTGTTGCAAAAGTGGAAGAGCGTAACCCGGAGATCCTCTTCAAGGCAATCAAAAACGAAGTAGAGATCGAAAACATCCGTCAGGCTCAGATCAAGGACAGCGTTGCACATGTGAAATTCATGAAATGGCTCAAGGAAAATGTGGGCAAGATGACGATCACAGAGATGAGCGCATCTGACAAACTGGACGAGTTCCGTGCAGAACAGGGCAACTTCATCCGTCCAAGCTTCGAGCCGATCAGCTCCTATGGTGAGCACGGTGCCATCGTACACTACACATCCTCACCGGAGACAGACGTTGAGCTCAAAGAAGGCGGACTGTTCCTGACTGATACCGGTGCCGGATTCTACGAAGGCTCCACAGACGTTACACGTACCTACGCCTTCGGCGAGATCCCGCAGATCATGAAAGATCACTTTACACTGGTTGCAATCAGCAATCTCTCCCTTGCAAACGCACGCTTCTTAAAAGGCTGCACCGGAATGACTCTGGACATGCTTGCAAGAAAGCCGTTCTGGGACAGAAACTTAAACTTCAACCATGGAACAGGACACGGCGTTGGATACCTTCTGAACATTCACGAAGGCCCGGCAGGATTCAGATGGCAGTTCCGCGCAGGCGAGATTCAGCCGTTTGAGAAAGGTATGATCATCACAGACGAACCTGGTATCTACATCGAAGGAAGCCACGGTATCCGTCTGGAGAACGAGCTTCTCACATGCGAAGGTGAGAAAAACGAATACGGACAGTTCATGTACTTTGAACCGATCACTTACATCCCGATGGACCTTGACGCCATCAATCCGGAAATCATGACAGCAGAAGAAAAGAAAATGCTCAATGATTACCACAAGACTGTTTATGAGAAAATTTCTCCATACCTTGACAATGAGGAGAAAGAATGGCTCAGAACATACACAAGAGAGATCTAAACCGAAAACTGATTTCAGATGCAGCGATACGGCTCCGGTGCCTTCAGGTGCCGGAGCTGTATCTGTTACTACCATGAACAGGAGATGATATTATGCCATCCATCTATGCACACTACACCTTCGGAGAAATGATGAAAAAAGCATTTCCGGCCGATATCCGCAAGCTGATTTCCCTCCATGAGGATCTGTTTGAAATCGGACTGCACGGCCCGGATCTGTTCTTTTATTACCATGCACTTCTCAAAAACCGTGTCAACCGGACCGGCTACCACATGCACGATGTAAGCGCTGCACCATTCTTCCGGCGCTCCAGAGATGTGATTTTATCCGCAGCCTCCATATCCGAGAAACATGCCCGGTTAGCCTACATTCTTGGCTTTCTCTGTCACTTCACACTGGACAGCGTCTGCCACAGCTATATTGAGAAAAAACTCACGGAAGATCCGGTTACCCACTCCGATATTGAAACCGAGTTTGACCGCTATCTTCTGTTGAAACAGAATAAACGCCCGCTTCACGCAAAGGTGACTTCACACCTCCACGCTTCAACGGCAGGAGCAAAAGCAATCCAGGCGTTTTTCCCGACACTGAGCGTCCGGCAGGTAGAGTCCTCCATTTCTTCCATGATCTGGTACAATGACCTGTTTACAACCTCTGACCGGCTCACACGCAGTCTCGTAACATTCTTTATGCACGCCACCTTTACCTACAAAAGTCTCGGTGGACTGCTGATGAAGGAAAAAGCCAATCCGCACTGCGCGGACAGCAACCTCAGGCTTCACAAACTGATGGAGGCATGCGTGCCGCTTGGCCTCTCACTTGCGAAAAATTATGTTGCATTTTTCAATCACGGAGAACCGCTCTCGCCTTATTTCCGCCATACTTTCGGACCAAAACCAGGCTGGGAACATATCCCGGTCTTATCCTTAAAAGAAGAGCGCCGTTACAAACCTGACACGGAGGAACTTTCACAATGAAATGGAAGACAACATCACTGGAAAAGAAATGGATTTTTTACGACGTAGGAAACTCAGCTTTTACTCTCCTGGTTTCCACCATTATGCCGATTTATTTTAACTACCTTGCATCGAGCGCCAACGTCTCGGAAGTCGATTACCTCGCTTTCTGGGGATATGCCACTTCGGCTGCAACGATTATCACCGCCATCCTCGGACCGGTTCTCGGAACAGTCTCGGATTTCAGAGGATGGAAAAAGCGGCTTTTTCTCTTCTCTCTTCTGGTAGGGGCCTGCGGCTGCGTGGTGCTTGGGTTCTTAAGCTCCTGGATCTGGTTTCTGCTGATTTTTGTACTTGCAAAGGCAGCGTACTCTCTGAGCCTGATCTTCTATGATTCCATGCTCACCGACGTCACTACCGAAGAGCGGATGGACGAAGTCTCCTCCCGCGGCTACGCCTGGGGATATATCGGAAGCTGTGTTCCATTTTTAATCAGCCTGGCTCTGGTTCTCTTTTACGAAACACTGGGAATTACCATGAACATGGCCATGAGCATTGCATTTCTGCTCATCGCTGTCTGGTGGGTCTGCTTTGCGGTACCGCTTCTTCGAAGCTATAAACAGCTTCACTGTATCGAAAATCACGATCACGCGGTCTCCTCCGGACTTCGCCGGCTCGGCCATGTGTTTGGAGAATTGAAGAAAAACAAGAAGATTCTCTTCTTCCTGATTGCCTTTTTCTTCTACATCGACGGCGTGTACACCATCATTGACATGGCAACCGCCTACGGAACAGCTCTGGGGCTGGATACGACCGGACTGCTTCTGGCACTTCTGGTAACGCAGATCGTTGCCTTCCCGGCCGCACTGATTTTCGGACGCTTGAGTGGAAAATACAAAAACGCAAGCCTGATCAAGATCTGTATCGCAGCATATTTTCTGATCGCCCTTTACGGTATCACTTTAAAAGAACAGTATCAGTTCTGGATTCTGGCTGTCTGTGTCGGAATCTTCCAGGGCGCGATCCAGTCCCTCTCCCGGTCCTATTTCGCCCGGATCATTCCGGCTGAACGCTCCGGAGAATACTTTGGCATCTATGATATCTGCGGAAAGGGTGCATCCTTCCTCGGAACCACTCTGGTCTCCGCAATGAGCCAGCTCACAGGAAACATGAATCTTGGCGTCGGTTCTCTCGCCGTCATGTTCCTGATCGGATTTTTCTTTTTTCTTCGTACCGAAAAATTATCCTAAAACAAAAAAGGATCTCTTCCGGCACGCCTCATTCAAAGGCTGTCCTGAAAAGATCCTTTTTCATTTCTGTATGCTATTATTTATGCGTATTTCCGGACGATCTCCTGCATTTTATCAAAGCACTGCTCCATCTCGTCCACCAGACGGAACTGCGTCCGCGCACGCACCAGATTGTGCTCCGGATACTCTGTCTTAAAGTAGGTATCTCCCTGAAGGTAGTCTGTCAGGAAACGGATACCGCACTCCAGTGTCATCAGTCTGGCCCCCCACGGAAGGCTTTCGATCTCTTCCTTGGTAAGCACATCCTTTGTCTCCTCCAGATATCCCTTTACATAAAGCTCATACAGGGAAATATCAAAATGTACCAGATCCAGGTTTTTCTCATCCTCTGCCGCTGTCGCCGCGCCGAACCGGATGGAATCACCAAAATCATTCGCTGCAAGGCCCGGCATGATCGTATCCAGATCGATAATGCACAGCCCTTTTCCAGTCCTGGAATCAAAAAGAATATTATTTAACTTCGTATCATTGTGAGTCACACGAAGCGGAAGCGTTCCGTCATCCTGCTGTTTCACAAGCACTGCACAGTCATCCTTGCGTTTCAGGACGAAATCAATCTCCGGACGGCAGCTGCCTTTCCGGTTTTTCAGATCCCGTTTCAGGGCAACCTCAAACGCTTCAAATCTCTTAACCGTATTGTGGAAGTCCGGAATCGTCTCATGCAGTCTGGATGCCGGATAATCGCCAAGCTGTTTCAGGAAATGGCCAAAACTGCTGCCGGACTGATAGAACTGCTCCGGCTTCTCCACCAGCTGGTAGCACTCAGAATCCGGGATAAAGTTGTAGCATCTCCACGGCTCCCCTTCACTGTCCTCAAAATAGTTGGCTCCGCTCTTCGTCTTGATATAGGCAAGAGTCTCCCTGTCCGGATCTCCGCCCTCCTCGCGGATCACATTTCTCAGGTATTCGGTTACACCGAAAATATTTTCCATAACACCGGCCGGATCCTTGAATACATTGCTGTTGACTCTCTGAAGAACATAGGAAAGCTCATCTCCATTTTCACCCGGTGTATAAACCGCATATGTCTCGTTGATATGGCCTGCGCCAAACGGCTTCACATAGCTGCATCTCGGTCCAAAACCAAACGCATAGATCGCATCCTCCAGATCACGATTGTCCACACCGTCAATCTTCCGGTGGGTAGAGAAGATCACATCTCCAGCCTCTACCTTCTGTTTGATTCCGATATTACAGTTTGCCTTTACCACACTGTTCAGGCTGATATGAGCACCTTTTGCCACATGGGAATCATGATCGACTACCGCACCACTGTTGATCAGAACTCCGTGTTCGATGACTGTATGCGTATTAATCACTGCCTTCTGCATGACAAATGTACCATTTCCAATAACAGCGCTCTGGCTTACAAAGGCAGTCGGATGAATGATCGCCGGCACCTTGTATCCTGCTTCCATCAGCTTTTCCGTCCAGAAAAGCCGCATATTATTGTCACCAAGAGCTGCTACTGCTGTGTCATACTTTTCAAGAAAACTCTTATAATCGCAGCACTTTCCGACAACGTCCTTGTCCTTTACCGCATCATCCAAAAATACAACGTCCTCATAGCCTAAAAGCCATGCTGTCTCCTGAATCATGTGCCCAAAACCGCCGGCACCTAAAATCAATAAGCTCTTCATTGCATTTCTCTGTAAGAGATATTCTATTCTCTTATCTTCCCTTTCTCCATATTTTACTCATATCCTCTTCCGTCCGGCGAAACCCTTTCCCGGCTCCTTCGGCGGCAAAAGGCCAGGGCCTTCATCTGGCACCCCGGCCTTAAGTATATCTATTATATCAGATTTCCAGTAAAAAGTCTTATTTTGCCAAAAATTTCTTTACGACTTTTTCCAGAATCTTTGCAATTTTATTACAAGGTTCTTTACAAATCAAAGAAGTTTTTCCGGTATTACTCCCCGACTTTGCCACTTTCTCCATTCTAACAACTGAAAAATATATTGAAAATACAGCCTTTGGGTTGTATTTTTTTAC
>NZ_SPHM01000051.1:0-21435 GCF_005844125.1 Pseudoflavonifractor sp. BSD2780061688st1 E11 | reverse complement strand
TGAACTTTGATAATCGAATACCTGCCAGATATTGAATTTTCAAGGTGCATAGGCAAAATCTATGTGCGAAGTTTGAGAAGAATACTTTAATTGCACAGGCTGAAGATGCTTCTGATGCAGATAATAGTTATGAAAAATGGAAACATATTTTGAACTGTGTTGGTCAAGATGATTATTCAAGTCAGGAACGTTTTTTCAGACAATATTACAATGCTTTTAGGGAAGAATTAAATGCCCCATATTCTAAAGCCGATAAACGTTACTATCTGGGGTATCTTGCCACAAGAACAACACTTCTTGATATTTACGAAAAAATGATAAAGGATAATTATAAACGGCTCCTTGATGACTTGTCTGAAAAAGCAGAGCGTTATTCAGTTATCGTAAATAACAGTGATGAGGTCTATACATATACAGAAACATTGCAGGACTTAAGCCGAATATCTGGCGCACCTTCTTATATTTTGTTGCTGTACCTCATGTCAAATCAGACTAAACTTAATCTGACAGATCCAGATCTGAAAAAAATAATTAGAGTTTTGATTACATTTTTCGTTCGCCGTAATGTAACTGATGTTCCTAATACAAGAAAACTTACACAATTATTTATGGATATAATTGCAGAAGTGAAAGTGTTGCAGGGGAATGATATTGTACAAGTGGTTCATGATAGATTGCAGATAGTTTCAGCACCAGATAGTGTTTTTGAAGATAAATTACGGGGTCCGGTTTATGATGAAAATCCTGAAGCTACAAGATTCATGTTGTGTAGCATAGAAGCTAAAAATCAAACAAAAGAAATTTATGCGGATCTTTGGGCGAGAGATAATAACAAAAAATATGTATGGACTATTGAACATATTTTCCCAGAAGGGGAGAATATACCAGCCTCATGGGTTCAGATGATTGCAGATGGAGATACCGCTTTAGCAAAGCAATATCGTCTGGACTATGTACATACGATTGGCAACTTGACGATCACTGGATACAACCAGAATCTTTCTAATATGTCATTTGAGCAGAAAAGAGATAGGAAATCTAAGGATAAAACAAAAGAAATTGGGTACAAAAATGGTCTGTATCTGAATAAAGATATTGTAAATCAAAGTAAATGGACAGTGGATAAAATTCAAAATAGAACGGATGTGCTTGTAAAGATTCTCATGGAAATGTATAAATGGTAAAAATGATAGTGCAGATCTTTCAGAGTAGTTTTATTCTGTGTTTTCAGAGCTCATAAAACCTCATATACAAGGTTTTATGGGCTCTAACGTTCTGCCTTGGAGCGTCAAAAAGTGGAGTGAGAGATATATATTGTATGTGATTTAAAAATGCGATATTTCAGAATTTAATTTCGGATTTTGATATATTAGATTGTTCAGAACGCATTCCTGTGATATGATGATAAATACAATGTGAACAGATATTTTAAACAAATAAGACTGAGGTGAAGAAATGGCAATTAGTTACAAGAAGCTGTGGAAATTGCTGATTGATAAAGACATGATGAAAAAAGATTTGCGTACAATGACAGGTGTCAGTACGACAACAATGTCCCGATTATCTAAAGATGAAAATGTGAGTACAGAAATTTTATCAAAGATTTGTTCTGCTTTGAGCTGCGATGTTGGAGACATCATGGAGTTCGTTCCAGATAAAAAAGAGGAACAGTAGGAGGTACGGCATTATGGATCATTCTTATCCTTATATTGCGTCTCTGACCAGGGAGCCGTTTCTTTTCTATGAAATGCGTTCCACCGCAAAGCTAATGGCAGAAGGAAATTCAGATGATACGATTGTAAAAGAAATTGTAGAACAGAATCTTTTCCAGTATCCAACGGAAAAATCTATCACACGCATGGCGAAAGCCTGCATCAAACGGCTTCATGCTCTGGAAGATGATTCGCTGGTTTCTGCGATTGCATCACAGCCGACGGATGTGGCAAAACAGATTTGTCTGTATGCGTTGATGAAGCAAAGCCGATTGGTCTGGGAATTTATGCTGACAGTCATTGGAGAGAAGTACAGATTAAGGGACACGTCTTTTGGTAAGATAGATTTGAATACATTTTTTATGCGTTTACAGGAACAGAATGACACCGTAGCTTCTTGGAGCGATGCCACAATAACAAAGTTAAAACAGATTATTGCCAGAGTGCTTGTCGAAACAGAATATCTCGACAATCTCAAGGCAGATCATCTGAATCCGGTATGGCTGCATCCTGTTTTGGAGAATGCCATCAGAAGCAATGGTGATACGGCGGTACTGCCTGCTTTCAATTGCTTTTCATACACATAAGCGTACAACGAAATGCTCCAGTGAAGCATTTCGTGTAGGAGGTAGCCAATGAGTAACATAAAAGAACGCCTGGACAAAGTTCGGGCATTGATTCAGGAGCCGGAGTTCCTGGAAGGCAAAGGATTGAGTAATGAGGTGAATATCAGAATCTTCTGCTATGAACCGGAGAATGAAATGGTTGTCCGCCATTTTGTGAATCAGCTGGAAACCGATCAGTCCTTAGATTGCAATTTGATTGTTTGTAATTTATATAAAACATTCCTCTCTATCTGCGATGATATGGACATCACAGATGCGATTCCAGATATGGAAGAAGCTGACGGAAGTGCTTATCTTCTGGAACAGCTGAACTCCGCAATCGGCAATGGAGAGTTCATTGATAAAATTCAGTACGAGCCGCACGAACCAGGCGATGTACTGATGCTGACGGGCGTAGGTGAGGTGTTTCCGTTTATGAGAATCCATACTTTACTGGAAGCCTTGCAGCCGTATTTTTCGGATGTTCCGATTTTGGTTATGTATCCGGGTGAGTTTGATGGTCGTCATGTAAAACTATTCAATCGTCTGACACCAAATGATTATTACCGGGCATTCAATGTCATAGATTAAGGGGGGATAAAGCCATGATGATTCGAGAAATGTTTGCGGATGACATCAACCGCAAAATCAATGGTGTAATTAAAGTAGATCAAGCTGCCGATGATGTAATCGAGCAGGAATTAAATGAATATGTCATTACCAGAGAATTGAAGAAGCACTTCATTACATTCTTCAATTATTACGGCGATGCCTTCGACCAGCCGACTGCCGATATGGGCGTTTGGATTTCTGGTTTCTTTGGAAGTGGTAAATCTCATTTCCTGAAAATGCTTTCTTATCTTCTGGAAAATAAAGAGGTAAAAGGCATCCGTAGTGTAGAGCGTTTCCGTAAAAAGTTTGAGGACGACCCGGCAACTTTTATGCTTATCGACCGTGCCACCAAGGGACCGACTGAGACAATTCTGTTTAATATTGACATTGAGGGATTCAGCAATAAAGACAAGACTGCTGTACTTCGTGTCTTTGCTAAAATGTTCTATAACCATCTGGGATTTTACGGTGAAAATCTGAAAGTTGCCATGATGGAGCGTTATATTGACCAGCAGGGCAAGACTGAGGAGTTCCGCAGAGTTTTTGAAGAAAAGAGAGGCAAGTCCTGGCTGGAAATGCGCCGTGCATTTGCTTTTAATGGAAAGTTCATCATCCCGACACTAATGGAAGTTCTCGATATGAGTGAGGACGATGCCAGGACATGGTTCAATGATAAAACCGCAACAGAAATTTCTATCGCACAGCTTGTGGAAGATATGAAAGCCTATGTAGATACAAAGCCTGCAAACTTCCGCCTGCTGTTTATGATTGACGAGGTTGGTCAGTATGTAGGCACAGATACCGACATGCTTTTGAATCTCCAGTCTCTGACCGAGAAAATCGGAAGTGAGTGTGAAGGTAAGATTTGGGTGATTTGCACCGGGCAGGAAGCCATTGATGAAATCATCAAAGTTCGTGCCGATGAGTTCTCCCGTATCCAGGCTCGTTTCAAAACAAGACTGAGCTTATCTTCTTCCTCTGTGGATGAAGTCATCCAGAAGCGTATTCTGAAAAAGAAACCGGAAGCAGCCAAAAATCTGGAAGGTGTTTATGAACAGAATGATTCGGTTCTGCGTAATCTGTTCAGCTTCAACGGTTCGATCTTGGATATTAAAGGATATTCCGGTCCGAGGGAGTTTTCCGAGAACTTCCCGTTTGTGCCGTATCAGTTCATCATCATGCAGAAGGTATTTGCCGAAATCCGTAAGCATGGAAATTCCGGTAAGCATCTGTCCGGCGGTGAGCGTTCCATGCTCTCTGGTTTCCAGGAAGCAGCACAGAAAATTCAGGAAAAGGACGAATATGCACTTGTTCCGTTCTTCCTTTTTTATGATACCGTACATACATTCCTTGACGGTTCTATCCGCCGAGTGATCGAACGTTGCCAGAAAGCTGCTGATAACGGTGATGGTATCGAACAGCAGGATGTAGATGTACTGAAACTTCTGTATTTGATTCGATATATTGATGATATTCCTTCCAACCTGGACAATATCGTTATCCTCATGGCAGACGATATTCGTGTAGATAAGATTATCATGCGTGAAGCTGTCAGTGGTTCCCTTGACCGGCTGATGAGCCAGAACTATATCGGCAGAACCGGCGATACTTATAATTTCCTGACCGATGAAGAACAGGATATTCAACGTGAAATCCGAGATACCAATGTGGATACTGCTTCTATCGTGGAGCGTATTGCCCAGATGATTTACGGTGATATTTTCACGACCAAGAAGTTCCGCTATGGAAAATATGACTTTGCTTTCGACCAGATGGTGGACGGTATTACGGTTGGCGTGGCAACAGGCGGTATGTGTCTGCGTTTCCTGACCGTGGCAACTGATGCCATTGATAAAACAGATTTCCGTCTGATGGCAGAATCCAAAGGCAACGAAGTAATTGTTGTTCTGGCGGATACGCCTTACTATGAATCTTTGGAATCTGCCATGAAGATTCGCAAGTATGTAAAGCAGAGAAATGTAAGCCAGCTCCCAAAGAGCGTGCAGAAAATCATCAGCGACCAGCAGGACGAAGCGGGAAAATATGAGTTAAGCGCCATGACTGAATTGCAAAATGCTATCGAGGGGGCGCAGTTCTATGTAGATGGGGAACATCTGGAAATCAAAGCTGGAAATGCCAAGAGCAAGATTGACCAGGCTCTTGAATATCTGGTTGCTCATGTATATAGCAAACTCGATCTGATTACAGAAAATGCAGGCAGTGATGCGGATATTATTGCGATTCTGACAGGTGCGGTAACAGCACTTCCGGGCATGGAGCCGAACCGTGATGCTGCTTCTGCTATGGAAGAATATCTGGAAATGCAGGATGCAAAAAAACTACCGACTTCTATGGCAGATGTGCAGAGCAAATATAGTGCGATTCCGTATGGCTGGAAAGAAATCGACATTGCTGCGGTTGCGGCACAGTTGATTTATTCCCAGAAAGTAACCATCAAGTATGCAGGCAATACCATTCAGCCGGATGACCCGAAACTGCCGGATATGCTCCGTAAAAAGAGTGAGATCGGCAAGACGTCCATCAGCAAGCGTAAAACTATTTCCGCTTCGATGATGCGCGATGTGAAGGCAATGCTCCGTGAGTATTTCGACATTATGGATGTACCAGATGATGAAGATGGATTGATTCGTTTTGTGACTGAGAAGTTCACAGAGCAGCGTGATTACTATGCTTCTCTGGATGCCCGTTATGACGGACATAAATATCCGGATCACGCATTGGTGCAGGAAGCCATTCATCTGATGGAAGATGTGCTTTCTCAGAAGAAAGACAATATAGCCCTGATTGAGCGTGTGCTGAAAAAAGAGGATGCTCTTTTTGCCAATAAAGAAGCCATGAGCAACGGCATTGAAAATTTCTTCAAGACACAGGTAACGGTATTCGACCAGGCAGTGCAGTTTGAAAAATCTCTGCATGATGATCTTGACCGTATTGCAGAAAATGAGGAAGCATATAAGGCATTGAATACCATTCGTCTGATTACTATGGTTCAGACTGGAAGAAAGTTCAACTATAAACGGATTCGTGAATTGAATCCTCTGATGGATACAGTTCGTACTGCCCATGATAAGATGCTGGAAGAAAAACGTGCCGAGGTTCTGGAAACTGTTCGCCAGTGTATGGAAGCAACTCATACTGCTGCAAACGGTGATTCCAAGGTATCCCATCTGATTGAGAAATCAGACAAATATTTCAGTCAGTGCAAGGAGAAAATCGCAGAGTTAAGGAGTCTTGCCCTTCTGGATGCTATGTTCCTGCCGATGTGCCAGTACAAGGATGATACGGTGAGCAATATCGAAGCAGTCCTTGCGCCGCCAGAACCGAAGCCGCCGGTACAGCCAGGAAAAGAACAAACTCCAGCAAAGAAAAAAGTAGTTCGTTCCTACAGCCGTCAGGTGGTATTCCAGGCAAAGACATTACAGTCGGAGGCGGATATTGATGATTATGTAGAGAAGATTCGTTCACAGCTGAAACAGTTGTTGAAGAATTGCGATGAGATTAAGTTGAATTAAAGAGGAAAAGTGATGGATGGAATAGTAAATGAGTTAGTAAAATTGAATCAAAAGGATTGGTTTGATGTATTAACGGCAGTTATTCCTATTCTTTTGTCTGTTATATTAGGTATTCAAAACATAATATATGAAAGAAGAACGACTAAACTGCAGAAAATGATACACAATCGAGAGTGGGCCCAGCAATATCATGGAGACATTCTGCTATTGTACAATACATATTATGAATTTAAAGATGCTATACAGGCGTCTGGTTTTGAAAATAATGTGAGAAGCGGAAATGTTAATGCAGCATTTGGATGGATAAATAATATTCAGATTTTAAAGACATACATTCTACGACGTAAAGATTTGGCAAAGCTACTATTTAAAAAAAAGAATGAGAACTTATATAACATAATAAAAAAATGTTTTGAACAAGAAATTGAAGTTATAGATAAATATATTGCATATCTATCGTCAGGAAAACTTTTGGAGACATCTGAAAATGCATGGAATACAGTATGTCAGGCTACACCTAGTGCTAAATATAATTATCAATGGTTATCGCAAAATAGAAATGTGTATGATACCTTTATGAAACTTTGCCATAGCGATGAAATGATAGATATTGAATACTTGATGAAGAAGAATGATGAATTACATTCTTATGAAAACTTTGATATATATTTTGAAGAATATTTTTCAATAGAAAAATTATCATAGGGGTGAAGCTATGGATAAGAATGCGATTAAAAAGTTTGCTGTCTGGGCAAGAACAGATCTGATTGCCCGTGTTTCCCTGAAAGGTGTGGAATACGGCATCACAGAGGACAACATTGAGGACGCCAATGTGGACAGCGTTGGCGGCAAAGTCCTCACTGTGGATGAAAAGAAACAGCGCCAGGCTCTGATTGCCGAGATCAAAGATAAAGGATATAAGCAGGTCATGGAGGAGGTTGCCTATACTTGGTTCAACCGTTTCTCTGCTCTGCGATTTATGGAAGTCAATGGCTATCTTCCTTCCCATGTGCGTGTGTTCACGGACGAGGAAAACAACTTTAAGCCGCAGATTATAGCCGAAGCCATTCATCTGGATTTGGATGGACTCAATATGGAAAAGGTCTATGAGCTGAAAGAAGCTGAAAAGACCGAAGAACTGTATAAATATCTGTTGATTGTGCAGTGTAATGCGCTGAATAAGATTCTGCCGGGAATGTTCCAGAAGATTGCGGATTACACCGAACTTCTTCTGCCAGACAATCTGCTCCGTGAAGGCAGTGTCATTCAGCAGATGATTGAGCTGATACCGGAAGACGACTGGAAAGATGCTGTCCAGATCATCGGCTGGCTGTATCAGTATTATAACAGCGAGAAAAAAGACGATGTTTTCGCAGCACTGAAAAAGAATGTGAAAATCACAAAAGAAAACATTCCTGCAGCAACCCAGCTTTTCACACCGGACTGGATTGTTCGATATATGGTAGAGAACAGCCTTGGCCGTCTGTGGTTGGAGGGACACCCGGATGTGAAAGAGCAGTTTCTGCCAACTGAGGAAGAACAGTCTGCATATGCGAAAGGAAACCGTGACCCGGAAGATACCAAATGGCACTACTATCTGGAAGAAGCCGAGCAGGAGCCGGAAGTGCAGGCACAGCTTGCTAAGATTCGCAGGGAATACGCCGCACTGACACCGGATCAGTTGAAAGTGATCGACCCATGCTCCGGTTCCGGTCATATCCTTGCGTATATGTTCGATGTGCTGATGAAGATTTATGAATCCTACGGTTATACCACTTGTGAAGCAGTGGCAAGCATTGTAGAGAACAATCTTTACGGACTGGATATTGATGATCGTGCGGCACAGCTGGCTTATTTTGCGGTAATGATGAAAGCTCGCCAGTATGACCGCCGTTTCTTCAGCCGTGGCATTCAGCCTCATGTGTATGCTATTGTGGAGAGCAATCATGTAGATCAGTTTGCTTTGGACTATTTCTGTAATGGTGATGCGAAGCTGACAACGGCTATGGATACCATTATCCGTGAACTGTATGACGCAAAGGAATACGGTTCGATTCTGACCGTCACACCGCAGGATTGGTCTGCACTGTATGACCGATTTACAGAGATTACGGAAGATATAAATATGTCCCGTAAGACGGCATTGAGAGAATTACTGCCGTTGGTGCAGGTGGCGGAAGCACTGGCACAGAAGTATGAGGTGGTAGTGACAAATCCGCCGTATATGGGTGGCTCTGGTATGGGTGCAAAACTTTCGGATTATGTCAAAAAGAATTATCCGGACAGTAAAAGTGATTTGTTTGCGGTATGTATAGAACGTGGTAATCAAATGGTTGTCAGCAAGGGTATTAACTGTATGGTTACGATGCAAAGTTGGATGTTTTTAACCAGCTTTGAAAAAATGAGAGTTAACGTTTTAAAAAATAGAAATATAACCAATCTGATGCACATGGATAATATGGTTATGGGAATTGCTTTTGGAACAGCGGTTACTGCTTTTAGAAATTGTAGAATACAAAATTACAAAGGAACATATAACCATATAAAATATGAGGATATTGTAGACAATGTTCCTAAAGAATTCCCGATTTCAGGGAATCGTTTTGCACAAGTTAGCACAGATAATTTTGCTAAAATTCCTGGAAGCCCTGTGGCATACTGGGCAAGTGAAAAGACTATGAAAGCATTTGATAATGAATATATTTCTGAGTATGCAACATCTAACGGACAGAACATTACAGGAAATAATAGTAAATATTTGCGCTTGTTTTGGGAAGTTGATTATAGCAATATAAATAAAGAATATTGGGCTAAATGTGCTAGAGGCGGTGGATATAGAAAATATTATGGAAATGATGACAATGTGATCTTATGGACTTTAGAAGCAAGGCAGCATTATAAACAAGATAGCATTGCGAGAATTGTTCCAGAATATCTCCAATTTAAAAGTGGTATTACATGGTCATATATTACTTCTGGCTCACCTTCTTTCAGAAAATTATGGGAAAATGAATTATTTGAAAAAGCAGGCACAAGCATATTCATTAACAATGCTGAGCATATAAATGGAATCCTTGGATTATTAAATTCAAATGTTGCGAGGGCATTATTAAAACTCGTTAGCCCAACAATAAATTATCAGGTTAGGGATATTTTTTCGATTCCGGTAGAAAAAGATATATTAATATCTGATCAGATAGACAATTTGGTTGTGCAAAATATTGACATGGAAAAAATGGATTGGGATGCCTTTGAAACTTCATGGGACTTCCAATATCATCCGCTGATTCGTAAAGTTTCTACTATTGCTGCAGCTTATGTCCAGTGGCAGACAGAATGCGATGATCGCTTCAACCAGCTGAAAGCTAATGAAGAAGAACTGAACCGTATCTTCATTGACATTTACGGTTTGCAGGAAGAACTGACACCGGAAATTGAGGATAAGGATGTTACAGTCCGGAAGGCTGACCTTGGCAGAGATATTCGCTCCTTTATTTCTTATGCGGTTGGATGTATGTTTGGTCGCTACTCGCTGGATGTGGATGGGATTGCCTATGCAGGCGGCGAATGGGATGCCAGCAAATATGCGTCTTTCGCTGCGGATAAGGATAACATTATCCCGATCTGTGACGACGAATACTTTGAGGATGATATTGTCGGCCGTTTCGTAGAATTTGTAAAAACAGTCTATGGTGAAGAGTCTTTGGACGAAAATCTAAAATTTATTGCCGACGCCCTGGGCGGCAAAGGGCAGCCGAAAGATGTGATTCGGAATTATTTCCTGAATGATTTTTACAAAGACCATTGCAAGATTTATCAGAAGCGCCCCATATACTGGCTGTTTGACAGCGGCAAGAAGAATGGCTTTAAGGCTCTGATTTATATGCACCGCTATCAGCCGGACACTATTGCCCGTATCCGTACCGATTATGTACACGAACAGCAGGCTCGATATCGTACCGCTATTGCCGATTTGGAACAACGTATTTCTAATGCTTCTACCGGTGAGCGTGTAAAACTAAAGAAAAAACTGACCACCTTGCAGGCACAAGATACCGAAATCAGAAGTTACGAGGAAAAGATTCATCACCTTGCCGACCAGATGATTTCTATTGATCTGGACGATGGCGTGAAGAAGAATTATGCAATTTTCCAGGATGTTTTGGCTAAAATAAAGTAAGGGGAAAAATATGAGTGATGAAATCAATATGACGATTTCTATTCCCACGGATGATGATGGCTATGTTCTTCTGCAATGCGAGCATTGTGGTACATATTTTAAGGGAACTCCTTCTGATTTAGAGGATGACAGGGTGCTTCATATATTTTGTCCAAGCTGCGGTTTAATAAGTGAAAATTATGTTACGGAGGATGTGTTTGAACTTGCCATGAAAATGGTGACAAATGCCGTCAATGATATGATTTATAACGAATTCAAAAAAATGGAACGGCATAGTAAAAAAGGAATTATTACATTCAAGGCTGGAAAACGTCCGAAGCATGAAAATGAAGACCCTGTTCGGTCAGGCATAGAAGCAATGGAAATCTGCAATTTTTCATGTTGCAAGCGTACTGCGAAAATTAAGCCATTATTAAAGATGACGGGTGCATATTGCCCGTTTTGTGGGGTGAAAAACTATGAAATTAAATAGAAAAGAATTACGAAAAATCCAATATGATTTTAACAGCTATTCTAATCGGCTACTTCAGGCAAACTATCAAGATTATGCTGGTGTGCTTGCAAAATTTGTAAGATACATAGATGGCACTCCGATTATAAGTGATTACATCCATGGTTGCGGCAGCTGTGAGTGGGATTTAGAAAAAGAAATTAAAGAAGTACAAGGATCATACGGAGGCTTGATTTTTTCATTGGGCGAGACTGATGAAGAAGAAATACGAAATGTGTACGCTGTTTTAAGATACTTAGTAGAAAATAACAGTTCTGTATATCATGGCGTTGCCATGGGATATTCTTCGTCAACTAAATGGCAGGATAAAATCAAAGGTTTTAATGAACGGTTTGTTATGGTGCTGATTCGCCATGTAGAAAGGTATTTAACGAAAATAGGTATTGATATGGGAATAGATGAAAAGAATGTTTATAATGTGACGGTACAAAATGGTCAGGCTATTATTGCAAATGATAATTCGTCTGTCACGGCAACTACAAATATTGGTGCAACTGCAAATGAAATAGAACAGTTGATTACTGCAGTTCGAGCAAAGATGGACACCCTTACATCAGATGAAGATAAAGAAGCTGTATCTGAAAGCCTGGAAGTTATAGAAGCAGAAGTCATATCTGAAAAGCCAAAGAAATCTATGATAAAAACGGCAATAGCTTCGTTGCAAGCTATAAAAGGAACCGTTGAATTTGGATCGGCGGTTGCGGCTTTGATTCAGTTTGTTGGACCAATGCTATCGTAACAACGGTTAAAACTGTAAAAGAAAGCAAGGTGTTATGATGACTATAGAAGCAATTCTTGCAGGAGAATCAAAGAATGTAGAGTTTAAAGAGAGCCTGCCGGAGAAAAGTATCAAATATATGAAGTCTGTGGTTGCATTTGCAAATGGAACCGGAGGTAAAATTATTTTTGGAATTGCTGATAAGACCAGAGAAGTTGTCGGTTTTGCCAAGGAAGATGTGTTCGAAAAAATGGATGCCATTGCCAATGCCGTATCAGATAGCTGCGAACCGGCAATTATCCCGGATATTTCTTTACAGACGATTGATGGTAAGACTGTTATTGTGGTAGAGGTTTCTGAGGGCAGACAGCGCCCATATTATATCAAAGCCCTCGGCAGAGATGGCGGTGTATATGTCCGTGTTGCCGGAACTACCCGTCTTGCTGACGAGTATATGATAAAAGAATTACTGTTTGAGGGCAGTAACCGCTACTACGATCAGGCTTTGTGTACCGGGTTGAATATCACGGATGAAGATATTGATGCTCTTTGCAAAGCTATGAAAGAACAGGCAGTCAAGAATGCCCACAATGAGGAACAGAAAGCATCTATCAAAGATGTTGGTAGACAACAGCTTCGTTCCTGGGGGGTTTTGATTGAACGTGATGGAAAAGATTATCCGTCCAATGCCTTTGCTATTTTAACAGGCAACGCAGGACTTCATGTTGCAACGCAATGTGGCGTGTTCAAAGGCACAACAAAAGCGGTATTTGTTGATCGGCGGGAATATACCGGTCTGCTTTGGGAACAGATAGATGAAGCATTTCAGTTTGTTCTGCGAAATATTCACCTGGGCGCTACCATTGTGGGGATTTATCGCCAGGATGTTTATGAGATCCCACCGGATGCCATTCGTGAGTTGATTATCAATGCCATGGTGCATCGTAGTTATTTGGATCATGGTACGATACAGGTTGCGGTGTATGATAACCGATTGGAAATCACTTCCCCGGGAAAGCTGCCAATGGGACAAACTATGGAGCGTATGAAAGAAGGCTATTCCAAAATCAGAAATGAAGCTCTTGCTCATGCCTTTGCTTATATGAATCTAATTGAGCATTGGGGAAGCGGCATTCCGAGAATTATTGATAAAGTAAAAGCTGCCGGACTGCGGGAACCAGAGTTTATTGGCGGCGAGGTTGATTTGCGTATCAACATCTATCGAGGTCAGGTTGACGGCACTGTTGACCTCAATGCTTCCAATACTGCCGTTAAACCGCCGCTAAACCGCCGGGAAACCGCCGATAAAGTGCCGGCAAATGAACAGGAACAGCAAATTTATAAATATGTATCGGAAAATGCCGGCATTACAACAGCACAGGCAATGAAACTTCTTGGTATCAAACAGCGTAGAACCAGAGAAATACTGGCTAAAATGGTTGAAAAAGGATGGCTGAGAAAAGAAGGTGCTTCAAGAAGCACAATTTATGTAAAAAATACGGAAGGGAGATGATGCAGCATGGATACAGACAAAGTAATACAAGACTTGAACCGCAGATTTGCTGCACCTCTGCCGGAGTTTTACCAACGTCGGATCATCTTCTGGTACGATGAAGATAAGGAATTTGAGGATAAGCTGGACGAAGTGGTTTTAGAGAATGCAAAGGTAATTGCGCTGACTGGCAATAATGCGTTTTCTGTGAAAAAACTGCTTTCGGTAGATGACTTGACTACAAACTATCTGGTTTATAGTCCTTTAGCATATAACCGCCCGGAGGACAACTGGCTTTTGGATGTGGAGCTTTACAGTGAGGAGTTCCGGGCAGATCTGATTTCCATTTGGATGGATGAGATGGGGCTTGCATCGAATCCGGCCATGCGGAAGCAGGTCAAGAATTATCGTGCTTATTTTAATGCGAAAGACCGTCGTTTGAAAGTTAGCACACAGAATAAAGTTCCAGCAACTCCAGCACAGCTGCACATGGCTGTCATGGCGGCAATCTGCGGATTAAAAGACGCACAACCTAATATGATTCTCCGCAGTGTGTTTCGGGCTGGACTGGATTTGAAAAGCAATACTGTTTATCAGGAGTTTATAAAATATCATGCAGATGGTGCGTTTTGGGCGATGGTTCGCCAGGGATGTGGATTTGCAGAGGAAGAACCAGACCTGGGACGACTGGCGATTCATTTGCTGTTGACCGCTGCTACCCGTACTATGCGACAGGAGTATCTTGCTGGACTGGACGGGTTCATTTCTATGCCGCATCAGGCATATTGCTATGATTTTATTTCTGAATGGATTCATAGTGAAGATATTCAGCAGTTATATGATGTGGCACGGTATGTTGAGGATGAAGCCTGTCTTCATCAGCGTTTTGAAAAGCTGACTGTGGACGATCTGGCAGGAACTGAGTGTTTCCCGTGCATTAATGAAGTGATTCTGACAAAGCTGATGACAGAAATCAGCGACCATATCATTGATGTTGACACCATAACTTCGACCGTTGAAAAGCGGAGAACCTGTGCATGGTATGAGCCGTTTAAGAACTTTTATGATGGTATTTTGCAAGTGGCAAATATGCAGAGCTTCTTTAAGGAGCATTCTGCCGGATTCCATACCGCAGAAGCAAAAGGCATATGGAAAGAATATACGGAAAGCTATTATCAGATGGATACCTATTACCGTTTGTTCCATCTGAGTTTCCAAAAGAGTCTGGAAACTTCCAATATTCTGCTGGATGATTTATTCAAGCACGTTGTCGATAAAGTGGAAGGACTCTATACTCATTGGTTTTTAGGTGAGCTGGGTAATAACTGGTCGGATGTGTGCGCAGAAGAACTGGCAGCCTACGGTAAGGTTTTGGAAGTACCGCAGCAGGAAGAATTTTACCGTTCCCGTATTAAGACTTCAGATACCAGGGTATTCGTGATTATTTCGGATGCTATGCGCTATGAAGTGGCGGCTGCTATGGCAGACCAGCTTCGGAGAGAAACACAGAGTAAGGTTTCCATTAGCAGTATGCAGAGCATTTTCCCTTCTATTACAAAGTTCGGTATGGCAGCGTTATTGCCGCATAAAGAGCTGACGGTAGAGGTTCGGAACAACTTTTTAACGGTTTTGGCGGATGGTCAATCTACGGCAAGCATTTACCGGGATAAGGTTCTGAAATCAGAAGATCCGGCAAGTGTAGCATTGAAATACAATGACATTATTGCCATGAAACGAGCAGAACGAAGTGCATTGGTAAAGGGGATGGATGTGGTCTATATCTATCACGATACCATAGATGAAGCCAGCCATACTTCTGATACAGCTGTTTTTGCCGCCTGTGATAAGGCGATTTCAGAACTGAAGAACCTTGTGCGTATTATTGTAAATGAATTTGGCGGTACGAATATTCTGATTACGGCTGACCACGGATTCCTTTATACATATAGTCCTTTGAAGGAAGAGGATAAGGTAGATAAAATCGGTTTTTTTGATACGGATGTAGTAAACTCTGATGCTATAGAAAAAGAAAGCATCAGGCGGTGTGTGGAATATGGCAGAAGATATGCAATTATGAAGAAAGATGTGCAACCTGACTATTTGATGCCTGTAAAATTCCTGGGTGGAAATACAGAGTTTGAAGGATTTACTCCAAGAGAAAGTATCCGTATCAAGATGAGTGGCGGCGGGATGAACTTTGTGCATGGCGGTATCAGCTTGCAGGAAATGGTTGTTCCGGTGATTGAATATCACTATCTTCGCAACGATTCTATGGAATACAAGCGTAATAGGAAGAAATATGATACCAAGCCGGTAACAGTTAATCTGTTGTCCGCAAACCGTAAAATCAGCAATATGATTTTCTCGCTGAACTTCTATCAGAAGGATGCAGTTAGTGCAAACCGTGAAGCGGCTACTTATCAGGTATACTTTACGGATGAAAATGGCAAACAGATCAGTGATATTCAGAAGATTATTGCGGATAAGACCAGCGACAACGGCGCAGAGAGAACTTTCCGCTGTCAGTTTAATCTGAAATCTTTGAAATACAGTAATACCGCTACTTACTATCTGATAATTGCAGATGAACAGGGATTGCAGATGCCACAGCGTGAGCCATTCCAGATTGACATCGCTTTTGCGGTGGATGAGTTTGATTTCTTTAGTTAATACTGCAGGAGGATAGAAAGATGGAGCAATTTATAGAGGGCGAAAGTACCCGTGAAGAAATAAAGAACAAGCTCCGTCAGATTTTTGACGGTAAGATTGTTCGTAAAGTCCTGACAAAGAAAATCAAGGAAGGTGCGAATGTCCCAGTTTATGTCCTTGAGTTCTTATTGGGGCAGTATTGCAGCTCAGATGATGAAACTATCATAGAAAAAGGTGTACAAAATGTAAAGCGGATTCTTGCCGACAATTTTGTACGTCCGGATGAATCGCAGAAGATTCTTTCTCAGTTGCGTAAAAATGGCAGTCACACAATTATTGATATGGTGACTGTTCGCTTGGATATGAAAAAGGACTGCTTTTTTGCAGAGTTTTCCAATCTGGGAGTTGGCAATGTACCGATTGCCGACGAATACCCGGAAAAGTTTGACCGCCTGCTCTGCGGCGGTATCTGGTGTATTGTTCAGTTGGATTATGAGGTTGAAGGTGACAATAACTTTGGCATAGAGGATATTGACGGGAATCCGCTTCGTTCTAAACAGAAAAAGCAGAAAGATATTTCTCCAATCAGCATCCGTAAGCTGACACCGATCCAGATGCCACATATTGACATTGACGAGCTGAAGCAGGGACGAAAAGCCTTTACGAAAGATGAATGGTTGGATATTCTTCTTCGTTCTATCGGCATGGAGCCGGACGAATTTACATACCGTGAAAAATGGTTGCTTTTGACTCGTATGATTCCACTGGTAGAGAATAATTTTAATCTTTGTGAGTTGGGTCCGAGAAGTACTGGAAAATCCCATCTCTACAAAGAGATTTCTCCAAACAGTATTTTGATTTCTGGTGGACAGACAACGGTTGCAAACCTCTTTTATAATATGGGGCGCAAGACGGTAGGACTGGTCGGTTTGTGGGACTGCGTTGCTTTTGATGAAGTAGCGGGCATCAAGTTCAAGGATAAAGACGGTATCCAGATCATGAAGGACTATATGGCATCCGGCTCTTTCGCCCGTGGCAAAGAAGAAAAGGCTGCTACTGCTTCCATGGTCTTTGTGGGAAACATTAATCAGAGTGTGGATGTACTGTTGAAAACTTCCAGTCTGTTTGCACCTTTCCCGCCGGAAATGGGAACGGATACAGCATTTCTTGACCGTATTCACTGCTATCTTCCAGGTTGGGAGATTCCGAAGTTCAGACCGGAGCATTTTACTGACGATTATGGATTTATCAGCGATTATCTGGCAGAGTTTATCCGAGAACTTCGCAAGGAGCAGTATGGCGATGCACTTGATCATTATTTCCGTCTGGGAAGAAATTTGAATCAGCGTGATACGATTGCAGTCCGTCGTATGGTAGACGGTTATCTGAAGCTGATGTACCCGCATGGTGAGTTTACCAAACAAGAACTGGAAGAAGTCATTCGGATTGCATTGGAAATGCGCCGTCGTGTCAAAGAACAGCTGAAAAAACTGGGAGGTATGGAGTTCTATGATGTGAACTTCTCTTATATTGACCTGGATGATATGTCAGAGCATTATGTTTCTGTACCGGAACAGGGCGGCGGGAAGTTAATTCCGGATGGTATGTGCAATCCGGGACAGGTTTATACCGTATCCAGAGGGAAAAGCGGCATGATTGGTGTATTCCGTCTGGAAAGCCAGATGCTACCAGGGAATGGAAAGATTGAACGGACGGGGCTAGGCAGTGATTCTAAATGCAAGGAGGCTGTGAACACGGCATTTAACTATTTGAAAGCAAATAGCAATAGAATTAGCGGTTCTATCAGTACCTCAACCAAAGATTATATCATTAATTATCAGGATTTACAGGGGATTGGCATGACCGAGAAGCTGGCACTTCCTACATTGATTGCTCTTTGCTCGATTGCACTGGGAAGGCCAGTGGTCAGCAATTTGGCAATTCTGGGAGATATTACGATCAGCGGCACGATGATAAAGGTAGAGGAACTTGCCAATACACTCCAAGTATGCCTGGACAGCGGCGCAAAGAAGGTGTTGATTCCGAGTACCTCGTTTGTTGATTTTGCAGGTGTTCCGGCTGATCTGATGAGTGCATTTCAGTTGATTCCGTATCAGAGTGCGGAGGATGCTGTGTTCAAGGCGTTGGGAGTAGAATAAAACCAAAGATAGGAGGCTGCGAATGGCTATTGAGAAGGTAATTATTCAAAATTTTAAAAAGTTCAAAAATCCCTTTGAAATTAAATTTAATGAAAATATCAATCTTCTGGTTGGCGATAACGAATCCGGAAAATCTACTATTCTTGAGGCCATTCATGTGGCTTTAACAGGTATATATGCTGGTCGAAGCATTAGGAATCAGCTGTCAGCGTATTTATTTAATAGAGAGGTGGTTGAGGAATATCTGGTATCGGTGGAGGCCGGACATCCGATTGCACCTCCGGAAATAATGATTGAGCTATACTTCAAAAGCGGAACATTGCCTGAATATGAAGGAAATGGCAATTCTGAAAAAAGTGATGGCACAGAAGGCATTAGATTTTCAATTGGTTTTTCTGATAAATTTAATGCAGAATATGAAAGTTTGATTAAAACACAAAAACTTATAAGTTTACCTATTGAATTTTATGAAGCTAAATGGTTTTCTTTTAGCAGAGATGAGAAAATGCCGAGATATATACCCATAAAATCTGTAATGATTGATTCGTCAAATTACAGATACCAAAATGGATCTGATGTATATATCTCCAGAGTAGTAAAAGATTTTCTTGAACCAGAGGATATAACAGCAATAACACAAGCCCATAGAAATATGATAGATGAGTTTGCACAAAATGAAGCTATTCAGTTAATCAATGAGAAAATTAGTGCTGCATCTACTGTTATGAACGGAAAATTATCGCTAAGTGCTGATAAAGGAGTTCAGAACTCTTGGGAATCAAGTTTAGTTACACAGGTGGATGGAATCCCGTTTGCTAATGCTGGAAAAGGAGCACAATGTATTATAAAAACACAATTGGCTTTAAGTCACAAACAGGCGGAAAAAGCAAGTATTATTTTGATTGAAGAACCTGAAAGCCACTTGTCTTTTTCTCGACTGAGTGAATTGATGGGAGTTATTGAAAAGGCTGCATCTGGCAGACAAATTATTGCATCAACGCATAGCAGCTTTGTTGCTAATAAGCTCGGATTGGAAAATTTGATTTTACTTTCAGACAATAATTGTTGCTCAATGCAATCGCTTAAGAAGAAAACTTTTGAATTTTTCAAAAAAGTGGCAGGTTATGATACGCTGCGACTGATTCTTTGTAAAAAATCAATCTTAGTAGAAGGAGACTCGGATGAACTGGTTGTCCAGCGGGCATATATGGATACTCATGAGGGGAGACTTCCTATCCAAGATGGAATAGATGTAATGACCGTAAGAGGAGTAACATTTAAACGCTATCTTGAAATTGCACGGATATTAAACAAAGAAACGGCTGTCGTTACAGATAATGATGGAAATATTGAAGCTGTTAAGAAGAAGTACAAAGAATATGAGAAAATACCATTTATCCATATTTGCGTGGATGAAGTGGTAGATACAGGTGATTTAAAACTATCAGATAAGGATTTTAATTACAATACTTTAGAGCCGAAAATATTGAAAGAAAATGGGCTGGAAGTAATGAATAATATTTTTGGAACTAAGTACGATACTGATGATGATATGCACAGATATATGCATGCACACAAGACAGACTGTGCAATAGCGATTTTTGAATCGGCTATGAAAATTAAATATCCTGAGTACATAATGAGGGCATTAAAAAATGAGTAGTCTGATTGTTGCAGCGGCAGGGGCAGGAAAAACAACTTTTCTTGTAAAGAAGGCGTTGGAGATTGCTGAAAATGTTTTGATAACGACTTATACCGATGCAAATGAGCAAAGCATTAGAGATAAATTTTACGAAATAAATGGTTGTATTCCACCAAATGTAACCATAATGCCGTGGTTTTCTCTGCTGATTAGGCATGGCATACGACCTTATCAAAGTTATCTTATAAATAATAGAGTATCTGGAGTATTATTAGTCAATAAGGCAGATAGGAAACTGTTAAAGTTAAAGGACACAAATGAGAAAAAGTATGTCACAGCTTCTGGTAATGTATATTCAAATATGATTTCAAAATTGCCATGTGTCTTGGATAGATTATCGAATGGTTGTGTATTTCGGAGAATGAGAAAGATTTTTTCTTATGTTTTTGTAGACGAAATACAAGATTTTGCTGGATATGATTTGGAAATTATAAGAAAACTGCATGAGGTTGGTTGTAACATGACTTTGGTAGGCGATCCTCGTCAGACGACGTATCGAACTCATTATGAAACAAAATATAAAAAGTATGCAGGTGGAAAAATAGTGAATTTTGTGCAGGAAAACATTCCTGAAATGAATATTGACTCCACGACATTAGCGATCTCGTATCGCAATAACCAGATTATATGTGATTTGGCAAATCGGATGTATCCTGATATGAAGCCATGTGATTCTGCTATGAACAAAACGACAGGACATGACGGAATATTTTGGATTAACGAGAAGGATATTGATAACTATATGGAAACATATAATCCTGTTCAACTTAGATATGATAAAAGAACCAAGGTAAATGAAAAATTTAGAGTAACAACTTTTGGTTCAGCAAAGGGACTTACTTTCGATCGAGTTTTGATATATCCAACACAGCCAATGTTGAATTGGCTGTCAGGAAAATCGAGAGACATGAAAGCTGAAAGTCTTTCCAGATTTTATGTGGCAGTTACCCGAGCAAAGTATAGCGTCGGTTTTGTATATAAAACAAAAAAGATTCCGTCTGAAAATATCGGAGAAAAATGGACACCTGGATAAATAATTGAAGGGTAGCTGTTTTCAAGAAATCATACCGATAGAGAAATGGATTCCCCATCGTAGGATAAATTATCAGCGGTGGAGAAACATTTGTTTTTCATAATTAAAAACTCGAAATGGGTGGAAGTTTCGAGCGGGCACGCTTGTCTGCAACAAGCATATTTGCATATTTCTCGAGAAGGAATATTAATGTTGGAAATACTTATGAAATTTAAAAAGGGCATTTTAGTTGTTCGGTCCATCATCAATATATTCCATGATATCAGAGACAGAACAATGTAGTAGCCGGCACAACTGGTTTACTGTATTTGTGCTGATGCTATTGCCTTTTTTAATGGAATGATATGTTGCTTTTGAAAATCCCATTTTAAAAAGCGCATAGGATGAGATATTCTTTTGTGCCATAGTTTTAAAGAGTGGACGATAGCTGATCATGTCTCCGATTCATTCTCCTAGTGTACTGACCTGCTGATTTTTAGCAATACTGCCACCTCATTAAGAGGCAGTAGTAAATGTGGGATACAGCGAA
>NZ_SPHM01000050.1:0-22717 GCF_005844125.1 Pseudoflavonifractor sp. BSD2780061688st1 E11 | reverse complement strand
CATTTCGGCTTGTATTTACTACAAAATATATGAACTTTTCAAGGTGCTATAGACAGGCTTTTGACCCCAATATCATAAATATAATAGTATAGTAGATTTCTGTTGGATTTCATTGTTGTATGTTTCCTTACATGTGAATATGTCATCATTATATCAAAGCTGTTCCATACTTTGTAGGGAAACTGTCAAAACGACTTAAATAAGCCAAAAACGGAGAAAGGGTCATAATCACCCTTTCTCCACCCTGCTATTATCCACTCTTTTATTCTGCCATCTGTGTCCGATAATCTTTCCACGCTTTCTCTGCTGCCGCTGCTGCTTCCTGCCGCAGCTGATTTTCATCTGTCTCTTCGCCACCTATAATCTGACTTTGCAAATTTCCCACGGCCGAATATAAATTGTATTCTACCTGGGTCAAAAAATAAGAGCCGTACATTTTTGTTAATAATTCTTCAAAATCATATACTCCATGTGCTCCAGGTTCTGTTGTTTCGGCAGCCTCCTGCTCCGCCTTCTCTTTCGCCTCCATATAAGCATCCTGCAGCTTTTGATCCGGTACGGTAAACAGCATTTCCAGCACTGCTGTCAACGTTTTCTGTTCCGGTGATTCCTGTTCTGTGACCCATATCTAATAGTCCGATTAACTTTCCAGAACTTGTACCAGTAATTTTAATTAATCACTCATATTCTCTTCTTTATAACTCATTGGTATCACTCCCTAAAATGCTGTGTTTTTATTTCTTTCATATTTATCTGTTATTTTGTTTCAATATATCATTTTTTCTGTACATTTACAATCTATGCATTCTTAATATATCAACAATTTATTATTTGCATCCTAAAACGGAAAATTGTCCTCTCTCTTTGTCTTTTCAGAAAAATTTTATCTTTCACCGGCTTGCCTCGCCCTTCTTTTCATGCTATTCTGAGATCGTCTGAAAAGCTGTCTGCTTTTCTATCATTCACGGCATTCGCCGAACAATCCAATTCATAACAAAAAACATGGCCGGGATCTCTGTCTGTAAAGAATACGTTTTCTGTGGGACATCTCTTTTCTGCTGTTTGAAATTATGTTAGACTACAAGAAACAGAAACAGTTTTCTTCTGACAGGTGCCGGACCGCCACAGGAAGGAGACTGTTTATGCAAACAAACGAAGTCGAAATCAAAACCATTCAAACCACTTCGGAAGAAGAATTTATTATGAAGCCTTACATCGACTGGTGCTTCAAAGAGTTGATGCGCAATCCAAAAACAAGAACCGGATTCATCGCTGCATTGTTGCGTCTTCCTCCGGAACAGATCGGCAGGACAACGATCCTGGAAAACGAGCTTTCCAAAAGAACAGAGGAAGAAAAGCAAGGTGTTCTGGATGTCCGTGTCCTTCTGGAAAGCGGTACTCAGCTGGATATCGAAATGCAGGTTCTCTATATAGAATACTGGGATGATCGAAGTCTTTTTTATTTAAGTAAAATGTTTTCCAGCCAGCTCCAAAAGGGCGAATCTTATGACAAACTTCAAAAATGTATACAGGTTGGCGTCCTGAATTTTACCTATTTTAAAAAAGACAATTTCTGTCACAGAAGGGTCCGGTTCTATGATGAAGCAACCGGAGATCTGTACAGCGAAAAGCTGGAGCTTCAGATACTGGAACTTCCCAAAATCCCAAAAGAGTACCACCATCCTGACGGCATTATTGCATGGATGAAATTCTTCCGCGGCGGCAATAAGAAGGAGATGGAAGAAATGGCAAAGGGAAATGCATACCTTGAATCGGCCTACGAAGATCTTATGGAGATGAGTCAGGATGAGAAAAAACGCCTGGCATATGAAGCCCGGGAACGGGCCCTGCGCGATCAGCTCGCCTTGCAGCATCAGACTGAAAAAATATTTCAGCAGATCGCAGAAGTACAAGGAGAATTAGATAAAGCTAAGGACACACTTGCCGAAACCAAGGGACAGCTCTCCAAAACTCAGGGACAGCTCTCCAAAACTCAGGGACAGCTCTCCAAAACTCAGGGACAGCTCTCTGAAACTCAGGGACAGCTCTCTGAAACTCAGGGACAGCTCTCTGAAACTCGGGGAAAGCTCTCTGAAACTCGGGGAAAGCTCTCTGAAACTCGGGGAAAGCTCTCTGAAACTCGGGGAAAGCTCTCTGAAACTCAGGAACAACTCTCTGAAACTCAAAAACAGCTCGCAGAGGCTCATGCACAGAATGACGTTGCCCACGATCAGGGACGTAAAGATGCGATTATCGATTTGTATCAAAAAGGTCTCCTTAACCTGGAGCAGGCAGCATCCTCATATGGTATGTCGACAGAAGATTTTCAAAAACTGATCTTTTAATTAGAGCAGTTGGTGGTTAATATCAATTTTTATTTTCTGATAAGAAAAGACAGCCCCGGAGAGTCTGGACTTTTTCAAGTACTATGCTCTCCCTGGGACTGTCTATTCTTTTTTGAAGTCTTTATTTCATCCGCCTGAAAGTTGCTTTTTATTTCATCTTCACCAGATGAAAATAGGACGGATAAATTCCCGGAACAATGTTGGAAATCTGGTTTCCATTTTTCGGAGATGTCGATGTATGCCAAAACCGGTTTTCACTTGATGTTCTTCCCCAGAAAAATCCGATGTGGCAGTCTGCTCCCGGCTGATTCCAGTTTACAGGTTCACAGTAAATGATATCCCCCTGTTCTGCTTTTCCGGATTTCAAAAGAGCAGATACTGAATTGTATGTATAATACTCCACATTGGCTTTTTTGAAATAACGAAACCAGTTTGATGCGTTACATGCTCCGCCCCACAGCCCCATCTTGCCAATTGGCGCAAGATTGCCTCCGCATTTCTGCGTAACATAGGCAACAAACCCGGTACAGTTCATTCCACTGTAGCCATCAGCCCGTCTGTCACCATTCGGGTAAAGAATCTCGTGCATATTCAACGGGTTTTTCATTGGTTGATACGGAGTTCCCAGATAATAAGAATCATTTTGGTGTGCACTCAGTTCTTTTACAATCTTTGTTCCGTCAAATCCAAGTGCTTCGGAAAAAGACTTTGTCTTCTTCACCGGTACTGTCTGCTTTTTCTTGAAAGCATTACTTGTACTTCCCGGTGCTCCCTTTGTTTTTGGAACCAGCATAATTTGAAGTGCTTCCATACGGTAAGCATATCCTTCACTTCCAGAAGCCTGTCCGTTTTTCGCCCATCCAAGCCATCCGAAATTCTGGACATGCGCCCGGTAATAAATATCGTAGCACTTCGCAACCTCTCCGGTCAGGCGAATCTTAACCGCCTCCATTCTCAGGCTTTTGGCCTGCGTTCCTGCCTGCTGTCCATTCTTCTTAAATCCCTGCCAGCCTATATTCTGGACATGTGCCGAGTATTCAATTCCGCCGGAAAGTTTCTGTGAATCCGCTGTATCAAGCCACATGGTCATAGCTTCCAGCCTCAGACTCTTTCCAACTGTTCCCATAATCTGCCCGTTGACGGATGTATTTGTATTTCCAATCTTTTGAACATGCCCGCGATAACTCAAATCCGTATTCGTATATGCTTTGATAAATCCCCTTGTTCCTGCTGCCGGTGATGGATCGCCTTTTTCCACAAGCCGGATCATACAGCTTTCCATCCGTGAACTCAGTGCAGAACTTCCTGCCGGAGCGCCGTTTTTCACCCAGTCCAGCCATCCATAATTTTGGATATGTACACGATAATAAATATCATACTGCTCGGCAAGCTCTCCCGTCAGGCGGATCTCAATCGCTTCCATCCGCTTCGATTGTCCCTGCGTTCCAGACAGTTCTCCATCTTTCTTCCAATCCATCCAGCCGTAATCCTGTACATGTGCCCGGTATTCCACGCTTCCCTGAACAGCATCTTCTCCGCCCTGCAGTTTGATTCGGAGCGCTTCCATCCGTCTGTATTTTCCCTCAGTACCGGCCAGTTCACTCTCTTGCCTCCAGTTCTGCCAGCCCTCATTCTGGACATGTGCCTGATACGTAAGTGCCGGTTTCGCTGATCTTACTTTTTCTTTCGGAAGTTCCTGCATCTCCGTCACTGCCTGTTCCGCAGGCTCTTCACTCTCAGGTGACTTCTCTGTATACGGATTTTCCGTTATGTTACCTTCCTCACTTGCCGGTTCTTCTTCCAAAACGTCTCCCGGAATGTTGTCCGGATTTTCTTCTACGGTTTCATCCTGGTCTTCTCCCGGGACTTCATCCGGTGTCATTCCTTCTTCCAGCTGTTCATCCTTTTCTGAATCTTCCCCGGTCTCTTCCTCTTTTCCAGATTCTGCCCCTTCCTCCGGCTGACTCATATCCTCTTCATTTTCCACACTTTCGGTATTTTTCAGTCCATTTTCCACAGATTCCTCTGCTGTAATGTAATCTTCCTGTGCATTGACAGAAAGCGGCACACTGGATACCGCCAGTGCCGCCGTCAAAAACAATACTGCTGTTCTTTTCATTCCTTACCCCCACTGAATTTATTATCCTATTCTCTCAAAAACAATCGGAATTCCTCGTTCCGATTCGCAATATATGGTTTCGCCCTGCGACATCCATACTCTTCCACGATCATACCACTTTCCCTTTGGAAGGTAAAGGCTCCTTCCGGTTTTCCCTTTCTCATAAACCGGCGCAACCAGATATTTTCCTCCTAACATGAACTGATCCGTCACGTTTTCCACATATTCCTCCGGAAATTCATATGCCAGATATCGAATCAACGGTTCACCTGTAACGCTGGTCTTTCTGAGTTCTTCCATAATATACGGCAGAAATTTCTTCCGCACCTCAATGCTTTTCAAAATGCATGCAAAGTTTTTTCGGCTCAGGATCCTGAACGGCGCCGCCGAAAACTGCATGGCAGGCATCAGACAGGCAATCTCGCAATGCCTGACAAACAGTTCTTCATCCAGTCCGGTTTTCTCCATGTTCTGGAAATTCAGATATTCTCCCCCTCCGATCATATCCGGACACCCATAAGCATGCCCCGTAATTCCCTGAAGCAGCGTGTCCGGAACCAAAGATGCAATTCCATTTTCTCCCCAGGAATGATCCTTGTCGCAGAGCCGCTGTAAAAGCGCATATCCCCCTGCCCGAAAAGATGCCCGGTACTCATTGTACGGATATTGTTCCCCGAACTCCGCCCAAAGTCTGGACTGTTCATCCGGCGTCACCCTTCCGAACGTTACATTATCATCCCGGTAATACATGCTGTCCCCTGCATCAAACTTAAATCCATCCACCCCCATGTCTGTAAGTGCATCGAGCTGACATTTCAGCCATTGTACTGCCTTTGGATTGGAAAAATCCAGAACTGCCGAATATCCATTCCACCATTTTGCAATGTACGGCTCCCCTTCCGGCGTCCGGATGAGAATTCCCTGATCCCTCGCCTCCCGGTATTTCAGCGAATCCGGCGATACATACGGACAGACCCATACCATAACCTGATATCCCATCCCGTGGAGCTTCTCTATCATCTGCTCCGGATGCGGAAACTTTCCGCTGTGAAATCTCCAGTCTCCATAGCATTCCGCCCAGCCATCGTCAATCATCAGAACTCCGGGCGGCATCCTGCTTTCCAGAATCCGGCCGGCATATGCGAGAATATCCTCCTCATTCTGATGATAAGTAAGCTCGATCCATGTATTGTAAATAATTCTCCCAAACAGATTTTCCGCCGGCATTCCCCGAAATGGAAAATGCTTCTGCATGGCATGCAGATAGGCCTCCCGAAGGCCGCCTCCTGTCTCTTCCAGCTGATAGGAATCCGGGACCTCTATAACGCCGCTTCTGATCCTGATGTGAAATCCCTCCTCAGACCAGAGGCATCGCCCTTTTGTCGACACCAGAAGAGGCATCTCCTGATTCGGCGTTGGATTACTGGTCAAATCCAGCTCCGTTTCCGTATCCGGACCAATCGGCATCCTCATCCCATATTTCACACAGGTACCATACCAGAATTCATTTCCTTGAAACTTAATCTTCATTTAAACTCCCCCTGTTTTTCTTTTGCGTAATATACCAGATCCATGCCATCTTTGATTTTTTCCGTTTTTCCTGTTTTTTGATATCCCATTTTTTCATATAGATAACAGAGCTTTTTCTCCTGTAAAATAGTATCCAGTTCCCATCTTTTTGCTTTTGTATAAAAAGATTCGACCATCTTGATAGCTTCCTGGGCATATCCGTACCCCTGATATTCTGGCAGAATAAAGATCTGTTTCAAAACACAACGTTTTTCAAAATCACAGATTCTGACTGCTCCAATATGTTTTTCTCCATTGGCTTTTTCTAAAATCAAATCCATAACCTTTTCCTTTCCTGTATATTTTCCGCGTTCCTCATGAGTTAAGTATATATGCAAAGGTTGAAAATGCCAATCCCATACCTTGCTTTTTTCCTGCTCGTGATATTCTTCTTGCCAGACATTTTCCGGAATTCTATAATTAATTTATATCGTGGAATGAGATTTAAAAAGGTAATAAAAATATGAACTGTATAAGTAAAGAAAGAAAAAGCTGCATTACAGAATTGAATAAAATGGCATTGCCGTTAATCGCAGGTTCCATCACAAGTATCTTGATGGGAATCATTGATCAGGCTTTTATCGGACATATTTCTTTAGAGGCCTATGCCGGTGTCGGACTCGTCTATTCCTGCATCAACAGTCTCGTAGGTGTTCTCGGTGCATTTTCGATCGTCTTTAATATTTGCGGTTCTAATCTAAAAGGAAGAAATGATTTAAAAGGTATCAGCGAAGAGTTTTCCCTTCTCCTGATTCTGTGCGGAGGCATCTGATTCGGGCTTTTTATTCTGTTTAATATATTCTGCAATCCGATTTTACATAAAGGCTTCGGATTAACTGGTAAAACTCTGCAGGAAGCGTCAGAATATCTTAGGATTTTCAGTTTTTCCATTCCACTGAATTTAGTTATCTTTCTGTATTCAAGCGTATTCAAAATATTTAAAAAAACGAACCATATCTTTGCCACAACCTTGTTTATAAATATACTGGGTGTGTGTTTAGACTATATTTTGATTTATGGAAAACTGGGCCTTCCTGCGTTTGGAGCAAAAGGTGCCGCATTAGGAAGTATACTGTCTCTGATTGTGTATCTAGGCATCTATAGTTATACAGCACGCCATCTTGTTCAGATTGATCTGCGGATTCCTCAGATATTAAAGAAAATAAAAGACAAGATCCGCTTTTCCATTCCATTTTTAGCTCAGGAATTCATGGAAGATATCTTATTTGTAGTGGGATTGAATATGATTGTGGCCCGGATCGGCACAGTAGAATTGTCCGCATACAATCTGATTCTGCAAATCATTTCGATTATACAAATGCCCATGTTTGGCTATTCCACAGCCACGGTTTCTTTAGTAAGTGAAGCTTTCGGAAATGGCAGCCATAAAAAGGCAAAACAGATAAAAAATGCAGCCACGCTACTGTCTTTAAGCTGTTTCGCCTTGATGTTTCTCGTCCTGATAAACTGTGATTCTTATATTATTACTTTTATCTCAGATGAAGCAGAAGTCGTGTCCCTGACACAGTTCTGCCTTCCTGCCTCTTTGCTTGCCCAGCTCTTTAACTATGGACTCAATATCGAAAAGTCGGCTCTGCAGTCCATCAATGAGTCCCGCTACACACTGCATGTAACATTTACTATCAATATGATCATACTGTGCCTGTGCGGCTTACTTATAAAAAACTTATTGATGCTATACGTCCTTTTAGGCATCGGCTATGCTGCCGTATATTTGGTTTTGTATCATCGGTCCCGCAGAATGCTGAATGCGGATTTGCGGTAAAAAATAAATTTACTTCTAAAAAACAAAATAATATGTCCTTCTCCAACTCCTGTTTTTACCAGAATATTCGGAACCTCGCAGCTACTCTTTCACCTGCATCTCGTATTGTTTCCACACTCTGTCTGCCAAATCTGACACGAATTTTTCCCATCCATTTTCCGGTTCTACTCCCCATTCTACAACCTTCTGGATGTCCGATGTCAGAGTCTTTTCAACATCCGTTATAAAATATGCTCCATCCAATTCCTCAAAACTTTCTTCTACTGCTGAAATTGTTACATCTGAACAGTCGGATAACCAATTCCTGATCTCACTTTTCTCTACCGCGATTCCATCGGTGGTGCTAAAAACCTGCCCTATGTTCTCAATACCATCCTCTTTTTCCTGCATCTTATCATTTAAAAACAGCATTAAAAATTCATATGCTTTTTCTTTATGATCGCTGGACATTCCAACTGCCCCATAAGTCATAACGGATGCCATTTTTCTTCCTTCCAAATCCGGAATGGTCTTAACGTAAACCTCTTCTCCCCCTGTCAACGAACCGATAGGCTGTATTTGATACTGTTCTTCTATGTTATCTACCGTATCTACCAACCATTCCTGTTGAAGTGACAAGAAAGATTCTGCAAATGCTGTCCATTTCTCTTTATCAAACAAAACTTGTTGTGTTTCATAATCTGCTGCCGGCTGATACCATCTTCCAGCTGTCAAATATAAACTCCCATCGATTGCCTCTTTCAATCCAGAGCCATCCTCTTTTTCCGCCTGTTCCAACCATTCTCCCAGAGTCTCCCCTGTCACCTTCTCAATGTCATTAGATCCTGATAGTACATAGTAATAACAGGAGAGCGGAATAATATATTGCTTTCCGTCATATTGTCCTGCATTTAAAATCTTCTTATTATAGGTCGTATCATTCCAATAAGAATCTGTTTTCATATATTCATCTAATGATGCTAATGCCCCGCTTTGCATCGTTTGATATGGATTTGCAAATAACTCCGTTTTCACCTCTGCAGCATCTGGATTCGTATCCAGCAAATATACATCTGCTCCTTTTCCCGCCATAATTTGTGTCTGAAGCTTCTGAATCTCTGCATCCCGTCCATTTTCCTCAGTAGGAAGTACCTTTACATTTATCTCAATGTCTTCTGTTTTCATCATAAAATCAGCTACACTGCTTACTTCTTTCTGAATTGATGGGTCCGTGATCACTGTCAGTACAGTTTCATTTTCTTTTCCATTTTGCTTCTCACATCCGCTCATTCCTGTAAAAAGTATTCCAACACATCCCAAAGCAATGATTCTTCTCGCCATATTTTTCATAATGATGCACCTCCTCTTGTTAATTTCATTGTTTTCGATAGTAAGCTCAAAAATTTTTATTTTCTCTGCTATGTCTATTTTTATCAATCTATTATATATTTCTTTCTTAATTTTCATTTATTCCATATTTTTATTTGTTATTTTCTGTTAATTCAAATTATACTCTATTACCTTTCCAAATTCAATATCACTTGCGTAAACGTCACGATTCCTTGCGCAAATGTTACTTACAGCAAAAAAATCCCGGAAAGCATTTCATGCTCTCCGGGTCTTTTTCCGATCCATCATCTTACAGAATATAATCGCCGTCACTGTGCTGATCGTCGTCGCCACAATCCCTGCTCCCACGATTGCCGTGGGCTCCACGCTTCCATACTGGCTGCGGAAGGCAATGACATTGACCGGGATCAGCTGAAGGGACGAGATATTCAGAATGAGGAAGTTGCACATGGCGTTGCTGGCCGATGTACTTCCATGATTCAGTTTTCCGAGTTCTTCCATGGCTTTCAGCCCTGCAGGTGTCGCGGCCCATCCGAGGCCGAGAAAGTTGGCGATGATATTCGTCGTAATGTATTCTCCTGCCTTGTGCCCTCCCGGTACTTCCGGAAACAGAAACCGGACAAAGGGTTTCAGAATCTTTGCGCCTTTTTCGATCATGCCGGCCTTTGTGGCAATCTCCATCAGCCCCATCCAGAATGCCATAACTCCCATCATGGTAATGCATAGTGTCACGGCTTCCCCGGCAGAGTCAAGCGCCGCGTCTGTGATGTCCGGTATTTTCCCTGTAAACGCAGCGAAGATGATTCCAATCAGAATCATCCCCGCCCATAAATAATTCAGCATCGATTCCCACACTTCTTTTTTCACATTATATGTGGGAATCCGGCAGATTATTTTCCGCTCTGCTGAATATCTTTCATTTTAATATTGTTTTTCTTCAGTTTCAGGTAAACAACCTCCCTGAACAGGGCATAAAGGACAGAAACAATCGGAATAAAAATCAACATTCCGACAATTCCCATCAGGCTTCCGCCGATACTGACTGCTGCCAGTACCCAGATCGAAGGCAGGCCCACGGAATTTCCTACTACATGAGGATAGATCAGGTTTCCTTCAATCTGCTGCAATACAAGGAAGAGAACAATAAACCAGAATGCCTGAATCGGATCGATCATAAAGATCAGAAATGCTCCGATTGCGCATCCGATAAATGCTCCGAAAATCGGAATCAGTGCCGTAAAGGCAATCAGGATACCGATCAGCCATGCGTACGGCATCTTGAAAATACTCATTGCAATGACAAACATGGTTCCAAGAATCACTGCTTCCACACACTGTCCAGTCAGGAAGTTGGAAAAAGTGCGGTATGTCAGCGAGCAGACCTCAATGACCGCTTCTGCCTTTCCTTTCTCCACGAATGCAAACAGCACTTTCTTAGCCTGAACAGAAAGCTTCTCCTTCTGTAGAAGGATATAGCATGCAAATACAAACGCGATAAAAAACGTAGTAAACCCACTTACAATACTCATTGCCGCCGTCACACCGGATTCCACGATGTTTCCAGCACCGTTTGATACCCAGTCTACAGCAACCTCGATCACCTTCTGCCAGTTAAACTCCAGCTGATTGAAATAGGCCATCACTTCTTTATTGTTGTGGAACCAGTTATCTGCCCATTCCTGTACTTTCGGAATGAACGCCTGGATGCTGGCGCCAAGTTTTGCGATCGTTCCGGTCAGCTGCGGGAGGACTCCGAAGAGAACGCCTCCCACAATGCCGATCACAAAGATAATCGTAAGAATCAGGCTGGCAGGTCTTGCAAGCTTCCGCACGGCTTTATATTTCTTTTTCCACTTTTCCTGAATCAGCCGGTTCTCAATAAAATGCATCGGTACATTAAACACAAATGCAATCGCACCACCGAGAATGAAAGGAAACAGCACACTGATCACAAATTTTACTGCCTGAATCACCATCTCATATTTCCAGAAGCACAGAATAATGAGTGCTGTAAAAACGATCAGGTGTCTTATTTTTTTCATATTCTCGTTGTTTAATTCCATATAACGTCCCCTTTATTTTATTCCGAAACGGATTGCTTTGATACACTGAATAACCGGAATATTTAAAATTGCAAGTCCATAAACCGTCAAAAGCTGTGTTATGCTTAATGAAGTTACACTAAATATACCTTCCAGTGCCGGTATTGTCAATACGGCTGTAATCAGGACAAACCCGATCAGGAATGCTCCCTGAAGGTAGATATTATTGAAGAAACCTCTCTTAAACAGAACCGGTTTGTCGGCTTTACAGTTGTATCCGTGGAACAGCCTGGACAGACAGAGTGTTCCGAATGCCATAGTGCTTCCGAGAAGAGCGCCTTCGCTTGTATATCCAATCATAAATGCGATCATGGTCATGACACCGATGGAAAGACCTTCTGTCACAATCTTAAGAAGGAAGTCTTTTGTAAGAATCGACTCGTCTTTCTTTCTCGGTTTCTCATCCATAACATCTTTTCTGTGAGGCTCCAGTCCAAGAGCGATCGCCGGAAGACTGTCTGTCAACAGGTTGATGAACAACAGATGTACCGGTGCAAACGGAACCGGAAGTCCTGCGATAGACGCATACAGAACGGCAAGGATTGCTCCGAAGTTTCCTGACAACAGGAACTGAATGGAACTCTTGATGTTCCGGTATACATTTCTTCCGTTTTCTACTGCCTTGACAATTGTTGCAAAGTTATCATCTGTCAGTACCATGGAGGCTGCATCTTTTGCCACCTCGGTTCCTGTGATTCCCATTGCCACTCCGACATCTGCCTGTTTCAGAGCAGGTGCATCATTGACACCGTCACCGGTCATGGAAACAATGTTTCCTTTTTCCTGCCATGCTTTTACGATCCGGATCTTGTGTTCCGGTGAAACACGGGCATAAACAGAAATATGTTCTACAAAGTTTTTCAGTTCTTCATCGGACATATTTTCTATATCCGCACCCTCACATGCCTCGGACTCTTCTTTGAGAATTCCGATTCTCTTTGCAATAGCTGCTGCCGTTACTTTATGGTCACCTGTAATCATAACAGGTTTAATTCCTGCGCGGATACATTCTGCTACTGCATCTTTTGACTCTTCACGCGGCGGGTCCATCATCGAGATCAGTCCAAGGAATGTCAGATGATCTTCATCTTCGGCTGTAATTCCCTTCTTGCCTTCCAGTTTCTTATATGCAAATCCAAGAACACGAAGTCCCTGTCTGGAAAATTCCTGGTTCATTTCAGCGATGTCTTCCCGGTCTTTATCCGTCATCGGCTTTTCCTCGCCGTTTTTGCGGATCTGTTCCATTCTCTGTGAAAGGACATCTACCGCACCTTTGACAAGCATGATGGTTCCTTCTTCTGTTTCATGTACTGTGGACATGAGCTTTCTGTCACTGTCAAAAGGAACTTCAGAGATTCTTGCATATATTTCACGGGTTTTTTCCACGTCCATGCCGCAGTTTCCCGCGAATGTGACAAGCGCTGTCTCCGTAGGATCCCCAATCTCCTCACCATTGACATTCTTTGCGTCATTACAGAGAATACTTGCAAACATCAGCTTTTTCGTGTCCGCATCTTCCCGGGATACTTCACTTTTTGCCATCCTTCGGCCTGCAACGTAATAATCCTCTACTGTCATCTTGTTCTGTGTCAGTGTTCCTGTCTTATCAGAACAGATAACCGATACGCTTCCCAGACCTTCCACAGCCTGCAGCTTTCTGATAATCGCATGTTCCCTTGCCATTTTCTGAGTACCGAAAGAAAGTACGATCGTCACGATAGAGCTTAATGCCTCCGGGATTGCTGCTACCGCAAGTGCTACCGCAAACATAAATGCGTCACCAAAAGATTCTCCTCTCCATACATTGATTCCCATCAAAATCGCACAGAGAATCAGAATGAGGATGGACAGCTTCTGTCCGAACTGATCCAGGTTGACCTGAAGAGGAGTTTTCTTTTCTGATGTCGTCTTTAACAAAGATGCAATCTTACCGACTTCCGTTTCCATACCGATTCCGGTCACAACATATTTTCCTCTTCCGTATGTGACAAAGCTTCCTGAGAATGCCATGTTAACTCTGTCTCCAAGAGGTACTTCCTTTTCTATCGTATCCTCACTTTTCTCAACAGGAATACTTTCTCCTGTCAGTGCACTTTCATCAATCTTCAGACTTGCCTGCTCAATAATTCTTCCGTCTGCCGGAACCTGATCACCTGCTTCCAGAATGACGATATCTCCTACTGTTACTTCTCTGGACGGAATCTGTGTCACAATCCCGTCACGCTCTACCTTTGCTTCCGGTCCGGAAAGCTTTTTCAGACTGTTCAGAGACTTTTCTGCTTTGACAGTCTGTACCGTTCCAAGGATTGCATTAATCGTGATAACGATCAGAATAACGATCGCACTCTCCGCGTCACCCAGAAATCCCGAAATAATTGCAGAGATAATCAGAATAATTACAAGGAAATCCTTGTACTGTTCCAGAAAGATCATTCCAACACTTTTCTTTTTCTCTTCCTGTAGCTCATTTGGGCCATATTTTTTCTGATTTTCCCGGGCTTTCTCACTGGAGAGTGATTCCAGTGAGCCGTTGATGTCCATCCTGGTTTCATCAGACCCCATCTGATAATACTGTTTCATTTTCTTCCTCCTTACTTTCTTATAGGGTGTACCATTTTTTCTTTCGCGATTCATGCAGAAAAATAAAGTATAAAAAAAGAGGCTTTTACTGCATTTCGCTCATGCAATAAAAGTCTCACTGTTTCATACTCGATCCGGGCAGATAATCTGCCGTACTGACGAACCTGTAACGCTCTTTCCAAGCGCCAGTTACTCCCTTTTATTAATTAATAATATACCTATTTTTGTTTGAAATGTCAACCACTATTCTTTTCAAATTTGAAAAAACGGCTACCGCACAAAATCTGTACGGCAGCCGCTCTGAAATCTTATTTTCAAAACAGATTAGTTTGTAATTGTCATTTCTGTTTCTTTGTCGAATACGTGGATCTTTTCAGCATCGAATGCGAATTTAACTGTATCTCCGTTTCTTGCTGTTGTTCTTGGATCAACACGAGCTGTCATGTTTGCTCCTTCGTAATCGAAGTGTAAGTAAACTTCTGCACCAAGCATTTCGTATACACGGATTGTAGCTTCGATTACTGTATTCGGAGAAGATGCGATGAACATTGGCTCATCATGTACGTCTTCCGGACGAATACCAAGTACAACTGTCTTTCCTGCGTATCCTCCATCGATGAGTTTTTTAGCTTTTGCAGGCGGAAGTTCGATCTTTGCAGGTCCTACATTTAACAGAACCTTGTCTCCTGAAACTTCACACTGTGCATCAAGGAAGTTCATCTGAGGAGATCCGATGAATCCAGCTACAAACAGGTTGCATGGTTCATCATACAGTTTTCTTGGAGTATCTACCTGCTGAACAACACCAGCGTTCATAACTACGATTCTTGTACCAAGTGTCATAGCCTCTGTCTGGTCATGTGTTACATAGATGATTGTAGTACCAAGTCTCTGATGAAGTTTGGAGATCTCGATACGCATCTGTCCTCTTAATTTTGCATCCAGGTTGGAAAGAGGTTCGTCCATAAGGAATACCTTAGGATTACGAACGATCGCACGTCCCATAGCAACACGCTGTCTCTGTCCACCGGAAAGAGCCTTCGGTTTACGATCAAGCAGTTTTTCAAGGTCAAGGATCTTAGCTGCTTCACGAACCATTTTGTCGATTTCCGGTTTCGGAACTTTTCTTAATTTCAGTCCGAATGCCATGTTATCGTAAACTGTCATATGCGGATACAGAGCGTAGTTCTGGAATACCATCGCGATATCTCTGTCTTTCGGCTCAACATCGTTTACAACTTTATCGCCGATTCTTAATTCTCCTGAAGAAATTTCTTCCAGACCTGCAACCATACGAAGTGTAGTAGATTTACCACATCCTGAAGGTCCTACGAAAATGATGAATTCTTTATCTTCGATTTCAAGGTTGAAATCTTTTACAGCTTCAAAGCCGTTTGGATAAACTTTATTGATATGTCTCAATGATAAACTTGCCATTGGTGCTTCCTCCTAAATCTTAAACCGTTTTTTTCGATGTATTTAGTATAAAAAAAAATCCCAAAAAACGCTAGTGCATGATTGCACAAACATTTTTTAGGATTCTGTACAAGGTGACCAACACTTTTTTGACATATTTTGTCAGTTTTTCCGGATAAGTTTCTGATAAATATCACGCTTACTGACTCCTCTGTCTTTTGCCGTCCGCTTCATCGCTTCCTTCTTTTCGAGTCCCTGATCCAGATAGATCTGAAAATGCTCCTCTACGGAAAGCGCAAGCCATCTGGCCTTTTTTGCTTCCTCCATCTCTTCGCGGCTTTTTCCTTCCAGAACAAGCACACATTCGCCTTTCGGAGGATTCTCCTCATAAAAACGGCATGCCCTGTCGAGCGTATCCATATAAGCAGTTTCATGTTTTTTCGTGAGTTCCCTGCATATCGTGATTTTCCTGTCCCCTCCGAGAGTTTCCGCAAGTTCTTTGATTGTCTTTACAAGCCTGTGAGGCGCTTCATAGAGGATGATCGTCCTTGTCTCCTCCTTCATCTCCGAAAGAATCTGCTGCCGCTCCTTCTTATCCTGCGGCAGGAACGCCTCAAATGCAAATCTTCTGGTCGGCATGCCGGATATCGTAAGAGCCGTGATACACGCGCACGCTCCCGGAAGAGACGTCACAGTAATTCCTTCCTCCCGGCACATTTTTACAAGCTCTTCTCCCGGATCCGAAATTCCCGGTGTCCCTGCATCTGTAATCAGGGCGATATTCATTCCTTCCTGCAGCTTTTCCACCAGTTTTCGACCCTTTTCGATCTTGTTATATTCATGATAACTCGTCATAGGGGTATGGATCTCAAAATGATTCAGGAGCTTAATACTGTTTCTCGTATCTTCCGCTGCAATCAGATCCACTTCTTTTAATGTCCGTATCACCCGGAACGTCATATCCTCCAGATTTCCGATTGGAGTAGCGCACAAATATAATATTCCTGACATGGTTTCTCCTTTATTCTTCTCCTGCTCTTCCCATCCCGTAGTTGAGAAGAAGATCCCTTGTATAGCTTCCATCTTTTTCGTAGACAATCAAAGGCGGCTCTATCTGAATTCTGGATTTTCCTTTATTGCTCCCCTCTATCAGAACCATATTCGGCTCCTTGTCCACATAAGGATGAACCAGGCGCATCCGCTTCGGTTCAATGCCGTAAGCCGCCATTTTGGTGAAAATCTCCACCAGCCGGAATGGCCGGTGCACCATATAAAATCTGCCGTGGAATTTCAGAAGTCTTGCGCTTTCGCGCAGAATGTCATCCAGAGTGCAGAGCACCTCATGCCGGGCAATCGTCTTCGCGCTGTTTATGTTTGTAATCCCGTGCTGCCCGATCATATACGGCGGATTGGTGGTAATGACGTCAAAAGAAGCAGCTTTGAAATAGTCTGCCGCTTCTTTGATATCGCCTGTCTTTATAGTGATTTTATCTTCCAGATGATTGTGCTTTACGCTTCTTCTTGCCATGTCAGCACTCTCCTCCTGGATCTCCAGCCCTGTAAAGTCTTCTCCGTCAGTCTTGACTGTCATCAGAATCGGAATAATGCCTGTTCCGGTTCCGATATCAAGAGCACGTTCACCTTTCTTAACTTTTGCAAAACTGGCTAAAAGGACCGCGTCCATTCCAAAACAGAATTTCCCCGGATGTTGGATGATCTCATATCCACGTGTCTGAAGATCGTCCAGTCTCTCGCCTTCTTTTAACTTACACATTGTCCAGTTTCGACGCTCCTTCATTTTTCTCAAGTGCCGCAAGTTCCTTCATTTCTTCTTTGGACAATTTCATGTCGCTCTTCTTTCTTCTTGGTCTGAATCTCAGATCCGAAGCCTTGTATTCCCGGATTTCCTTTTCATCATTCTCCAGTGTTACAATGACTTTGACAAGCTGGCGCAGAACGCTTAAGCTCTGTACTTCTCCTTTTAATCCTTCCGGAGTCGTTACCGTATCTCCTGTAGACGGAAGTCTGCTGTTCAGCTTTTCGTAAGTCTCCTGCTCGTTTGTAAGGCAGCACATCAGTCTTCCGCATACTCCGGAAATCTTTGTCGGATTAAGGGAAAGATTCTGCTCCTTTGCCATCTTGATCGATACCGGAGCAAATTCCGACAGATATGTATGGCAGCAAAGCTCTCTTCCGCAGATTCCGATTCCTCCACGGATCTTCGTCTCATCACGCACTCCGATCTGTCTCAGCTCAATCCTTGTCCTGAAAACCGCTGCCAGATCCTTTACAAGTTCTCTGAAGTCAATTCTTCCATCTGCTGTAAAGTAGAAAAGCACTTTATTATTATCAAACGTATACTCTGCATCAATCAGCTTCATCTCAAGCTTATGCTTTCTGATTTTTTCCAGACAGATCTGAAATGCTTCTTTTTCTTTTTCCCTGTTTCGCTCTTCTATTCTCCGGTCCTCATTCGTCGCAAGGCGGATGACAGACTTTAAAGGCTGTGTAATCTGATCGTCTTCCACCTCTTTCGGTCCGATCACTACATTTCCAAATTCGATTCCTCTAGCCGTTTCAACGATTACCTGCTGACCTTTTTTTATATGGAATTTTCCAGGAGCAAAGTAATAAACCTTCCCTGCCGGACGGAATCGAACTCCTATAATTCTTGTCATATCTTAGTTCTCCTTTATAGTCAGTAGCAGAAGCTCCATCACCAGATCGAAATTTACATTTGCTTTCAGTCTTACCTTGGCTGTCTCAAGTGCCTTGAGAATCGTCTCGATCCCTTCATAGGAGCTTGTATTTGCCCTCTCTTTGATGTACTTCATCTGATCTGAGAATATCACTCCGTTGATATCTTTCGTCGCCTTGTAAAGCAGCACGTCCCGATACCATACACTGATCAGATCCAGGATATCATCTACCTCTATCTTGTACGAGGAGAGGCTTTTCAGCGCCTTCAAAAGCTCCGGAAGCTCCATGTCCTTGATGTATTTCATCATCTGGAGCGTCTCTTCTTTGATCTCATTAAAATGCTCTGAGGTCGCGAGCATGATCGCTCTTCCCATATTTCCCTGGGCAAAAGCAGTGCAGACGTCCGCCTTATAATCCGGTATCTCCATCTGCTCCATCAGATATTTTTTAATCAGCGCATCCTTTACATTCTTGATCTTTAAAATGACACACCGTGATAAGATCGTAGGCAGAAGGCTGTCCGCATTTTCTGTAAGAAGGAAAATCACCGCATACTCCGGCGGCTCCTCTATGGTTTTCAACAACGCATTCTGTGCCTGAGGCGTCATCATGTCCGCATCCGGCACAATATAGATCTTATATTTTCCATTGTAAGGCCGGATCATAATATCATTATTAATCTGTACACGTACCTCATCCACGCTGATCGTATTCGGCTTTTCGTGAACCACCCTGATAATATCCGGATGATTTCCAGATAGAGCCTGACGGCAGGAATGACACTCATTACACGGCTCTGCTCCGCCCCGTTCACATTGAAGCGTCATCGCAAACAGCTGTGCAAACATCTTTTTTCCTGATCCGCGCTCTCCATTTAAAATATAGGCGTGGGAAATCTGGTTCTGCGTAATAGCTTTCTGAATATAAGATACTAAATCCTTACGCCCGACAACATCTTTAAATCCCGTCATTATTTTCACCTTCTTTTTCTATGTCAATCCCCGATTCTGGTAAATTTAATCCAATATAATTATATCACAAACATTTCTGAATATATAGCATTATTTCATTGAGGCAGTCTTCCAGTACTATATTTTGAAACCGCCTCTGTATGCCGCATCTGCTGAGGTTTTCCTCGGAGAAATCTTCTGTATCTGCCAGAAATCTCCTGCACATTTCCGCATATTTCGGCTTCTCCTGCATCCGCTCTCTTGAAAGTGCCCTGAAAAGACGTTCTCCATCTTCCACTTCCACGTAGACGGGTACAATCTGCCCTTTCCCGAAATAACCGCACATCTTTTCAAAGGATTCCAGCGTTCCGATCATCAGATAATCCTGATCCTCCAGCCGGATTTTTCCGTCATCAGCCGTGAAATACTTCCAGATGCCGTGAACAGTATGGTATTCCCGCAGTTCAATCACCCTGTTTTCTTTCTGAAACGCATCCAGAACTTTATCATCTACAAAAAAGTACTCCTCCCCGTCCCGTTCGTTTTCACGCATCGGTCTTGTCGTATAAATCGTCACGGTATGAAGAAATGGCATTCTCTTTTTCAGTTCCTTAAAAATCGTGTCTTTTCCGGAGGAACTTTTCCCCATCAGATAGAAAATCTTACCCATTTATCCACACTCCTATTCTGTTTTCCTCTTCTGTTCCTTCAATAGTAAATCCCATATCCCGGTACTGGCAGAGCAGCTCTGCCGCCCGGGCAGAAATTCTTTCTCCCGGAACAACGATCGGACATCCCGGCGGATACAGGTATGCGAAGTCAAGCGAAATCCTGCCTGCGCACTCTTCAAAGCGTACTTTTTCTTTCTCTTCTTCGCTGACCTCATCCCGCCAGCACGGGATTCTGGCCTGCTCAGCTTTCGGAATTTCCGTCCGTATCTTTTTACTATCCTGACAGGTTTTAACCTGTTTGTCAATCTCAAGAAGCGCTTTCTCCAGACGATCAAATCCTTCTTTTGTATCCGCCACAGACGTCATTGCAAGAATATAATTTCCTGCTGTCATCTCCATCTGAAGATGGAAGGTATGGAAAAGCTTTTCGGAAAGCTCTCTGCTTGACCAGTCCGTCCCCTCTGTAGAGATAACAATTTTGGATCTGTCATACGATGTGGATTCACACAATTTCAAATGTGTCATTTTCCGGAGCTTTTCCCGCAGGCTGTCCAGATTTTCTGCATAATTACCGAAAACCTCGTCCTTCCTTGTCTCCAGCATATGGATGCATGCATCAATCCCGGCCATCAGAACGTACGATGGACTGCTTGACTGCAGTATGTGAAGATACCGCTCCACTCTTTTACGATCCACTATTGATCCGTTCATATGAAGCAACGCCGTCTGTGTCAGGGAAGGCAGCGTCTTGTGTACACTGTGTATTACAATATCTGCTCCTAGTCTATTCGCATTTTCCGGAAAATAGTCATGAAATCCAAAATGTGCGCCGTGTGCTTCATCCACAATCAGCGGAATCCCGTATTTGTGTACGCTTCCGGCAATTTTTTTTATATCAGAAACTACACCATCGTAAGAGGGAGAAACAATCATTACCGCGCGGATCTCTCTCCTCTGTTCCAAAATCTGCTCCACATCTGCCGCATCAATACAGCCGCTTAGTACTGCTTCCTCATTCTCCTGCTTTTTCGGATAAATATAGACCGGCTTCATCCCGAAGATTTCCACCGCATGATAAACCGATTTGTGGCAGTTTCTCGCGATCAGCACCTCATCTCCTCTTCTTGTACACCCCGCCAGCGCACTCAAAATGCCGACCGTACTTCCATTTACAAGAAAATGGGTCTCTTCTGCCCCGTAGACAGAGGCCGCCCGCGTCTGCGCATCCTTTAGAATTCCTTCACAGTGATGCAGATCATCAAATCCTTCTATCTCCGTAATATCGATCCCAAAAGGAAGATTTTCCTCCATAAAGTTTACATTTCTCTTATGCCCCGGCATATGAAATGCGTAATAATCCGACTTTCCATATGCATCCAGCTTTTCATACAACGTCATAATTCCCTCCTGTAAAAAATGCTGCCCTTCCTTAAAGGGCAGCTGATTTCATTCCATATTCATGGTCCTGTTTTTACTCTGCGAATACCTTCACATTATAAACTGCATTTTGAATTTCCTCTGCAGTTTCCCTGTTTCCCGTATTCAAAACCGCTGAAATCTGACATCCATACTCCATTCCAAAGTTTCCGGATGCAATCAGATATTTTATTTCATTTTCAAGATCATATCTAATCGTAGCATAATAAAGTCCTTCACTTTCATAGGAGCGAAACTCTTCAATCTGGTAAGACATATTTCCGATAATCTCTTCATACAAGGCTGCACACTCCTGCTCTGTTTTTGGAAACTGCTCCGAGGATATACCTTCTTCTTTATATTCAATTCTGACTTCTCCAACATCTCCGGACAGTACAACACTATCGTCACTCTGATCTGTACACTCAAAATCTCCAGGCAAATCTATCTGTACTTCCTGAGTCCCCAACTTATAAACATTTTCTGATATGATACTCTGATCCGTCTCTTCGCCGCCTGAACATCCACCTGCAGCAATTATGGCAAAGAAACAGGCAATCATCAGCGCAGCCCTTATCTTACCGTAGATTCTCCTCATATTCTCTCTCCTTCTTTTCCTAATTTCAGTTTATCGTCAGAAGACCTCCATGTCAAACTTATTTCAGTTTTTTCACTAAAATCTTACATATTTTATAATAGAACCCACTTTAATATCCTGACTTTCAGAAAATTCTGCAATACAAAAACCCCATATGAGTTATTACTCATATGAGGTCTGTTTCAGTGAAGCATCGGGGATTCGAACCCCGGACAACTTGATTAAAAGTCAAGTGCTCTACCGACTGAGCTAATGCTCCATAAATATAATTTCAATGCCCAAAGCCGGAATCGAACCAGCGACACGAGGATTTTCAGTCCTCTGCTCTACCAACTGAGCTATCTGGGCCTATCCTCAATAAAAAAGGACAAAAAAAATTGCGGGGGCAGGATTTGAACCTACGACCTTCGGGTTATGAGCCCGACGAGCTTCCAGACTGCTCCACCCCGCGTTATTATGAAGTTATTATATATTATAGCACATTTCCTATGAAATATGCAAGTGGATGGAGGTGGATTCGAACCACCGAAAGCGTTGCTAACAGATTTACAGTCTGCCCCCTTTGGCCACTCGGGAATCCATCCAGAATACCAATTAACCTGGTAGAGCCAACGATCGGACTCGAACCGATAACCTGCTGATTACAAATCAGCTGCTCTGCCAATTGAGCCACGTTGGCGTTTTTAATTTAAATGCCACGTTGGCAAAATGCCAGATTGGCAATGGGACCTATAGGGCTCGAACCTATGACCCTCTGCTTGTAAGGCAGATGCTCTCCCAGCTGAGCTAAGATCCCAAAACGACCCGGATGGGACTCGAACCCACGACCTCCGCCGTGACAGGGCGGCGCTCTAACCAACTGAGCCACCGGGCCATTTGATACTTCCATGTACCTTCAAAACCACATATAAGTCCACTTCTTTGTCATCCTGCTTTTTCCTATCCACCATTCCTTGGTTATGCCCTCGACCTATTAGTAACAGTCAGCTCCATGTGTTGCCACATTTCCACCTCTGCCCTATCTACCTCGTCGTCTTCAAGGGGTCTTACTACTTCCGTATGGGATATCTCATCTTGAGGGGGGCTTCACGCTTAGATGCCTTCAGCGTTTATCCCTTCCCGGCTTGGCTACCCTG